>NZ_JBHVFF010000314.1:0-9455 GCF_042801895.1 Streptomyces sp. NPDC057543
CGTCCGACGGACGGATCAGGAGCTGTCCACCACCAGGCCGGCCGGCTCCTCGTCCGTTCTGTCCTCGTCGAAGACCGCGCTGACGTCGAAGCGGCAGACCACCAGTTGCGGATCCGCGTCGTCGAACGGTGCGCCGAGCCACTCCCCCGCCTCGGGAAGCTCTTCGGCCGCCGTGACCCAGAGCGTGGAGTCGCCCTCCTCTAGTCCGAACTCCGTGTGCCGGGAAGCGATCTCGTCGGGTTCGTACTCGCCGAAGAGCACTCCGAGCGCCGTGTGGACGCTGGAGCCGACGACCGCGGTGCTCCCGCCGCCGGGGTCGTCCGGATCGAGGTCGGCGATCCGCTGGGCCTGTGCGAGCAGCCTCGGCGGCTCCACCACGGCGTAGTCACGCCGGATGAGGACGCTGAGCGCGTTCGGCTCCTCGGGGCCGGCGTACGGCGGCAGGGAGTCCTGGGCACCGGGGATCTCGAAGGGGGTTACCTCGTCGTAGCGGTCGTAGAGCAGTTCGTCGTAGAACTCGGCAGCGGCGGCCAGTGCGTTGAACGCTTCATAGACGGCGGGATCGTCGTCCCCCGTCCGGCGTTCGACCGCCTCGAGGTGACGGTCGAGCGCGGCTTTGATCGCTTCGGCGGCGGCGCGTACCTCGGCAGCGGTGGGCTGCGCAGCATCAGACATGGTGCAGACGCTATCCGTAGACGGGCTCTGCCCGCACAATAGATGCGATGCCGGAATACGAATTTGTCGATGTGTACGTGCCGCGCGGGGTGTCCCGGAAGGAGACGGCCCGCCTGCTGACGGACCATGCCGAGTACGGGCACTGGGAGTTGGACCGGCTGACGCTGCGCCGTGACGGCAGCCGCAGAGTGCGGCTGCGCCGACGGATCATCCGCCAGCTACGGGCCACCTGGTGACGCCACGGGGCGTCCGGTGAAACGGAACGGGCCCCGCCGTCGCGGGACCCGCTCCTTTCGCCGTGCCTGCGTCGTCTCCTCGATCCGCTATGCGGACATCCGGGCGCGACGGTAGAGTACCGTGCCCGCACCCGCCAGCAGCAGGCCCGCGCTCGCCGGGACAAGGAGGCCGAGTCCGCCCGCTCCGGTGTGTGCGAGCTCGGCGACGCCCTGTGTCTCGGGTGCATTGTGCACGGTTCGCACTCCGGGTGCCGGGGGCTTGTCCTCGGTGACCGGGGTGACCGGCGTGACCGGCGTGACCGGCGTGCCGACCGGCGGCGTGACGACGTCCGTACCGTTTCCGCACTCGTTGCCGGAGGCGGGGTTGAGCAGTCCGCCGATGGTGACGCTGTTCCCACAGGCGTTCACGGGGATGTCGATGGGCACCGCGATCTTGTTGCCCGAAAGCACACCGGGTGAGCCCTGTGCGCTCCCCTCGGCCGTCGCCCCGCTTCCGGTGTCGCTCGTGACGGCCCGGTGCTTGCCGGTCCCCGCCCGGGTCGCCTGGGTCAGGTCGCCGGACACCTGGCTGCCCGAGGCGTGCCTGCCCGAAGCGGCGCTGCCCGAACCGTTTCCGCAGGCATTTCCCGCCGCCGGGTCGAGCAGTCCCACGACGCTCACGGAGTTGCCGCAGACGTTGACCGGTACGTGGACCGGGACCTGGACCGAATTCCCTGAAAGCACCCCCGGGGAATTCGACGCGTCGCCGGTCGCTCCGGCGTCGGCGTGCGCATAACCGCCGCTCAGTGCGAGGACTCCGCCCGCGGCCGCCATGGTGATCAGGCCTTTACGCGTGACCTGTCGCATACGTTGATTCCTGCCTTCTACCTTCCGGAATACCCCCGGACTTGACCGTACGGGGGCGGACTACCCAGCGGCCCCGGAGTGCATGGCGTGCACCCGGGGCCGACCGGATTCAAACCCTTACGGGTTGACGCACAACGTCAGCCGTTGACGCAGGTGTGGCCGAAGGCGGGGTTCAGCAGCCCGATCACGGAGATCGTGTTGCCACACACGTTCACCGGCACGTGGATCGGGGCCTGGACGACGTTGCCCGAGAGCACGCCGGGGCTGCCGACAGCGGCGCCCTGGGCACCGGAGTCGGCGACGGCCATGCCCGCACCGGCGAGCACCAGACCACCAGTGACAGCCGCAGCAGCGACGATCTTCTTGATCACTATTCCTCCTAGTTGGCAATGCGGTCCCAGCCGCGGACCGCATCACTTGTAACGAGGAAGAGGTAATCGGGCTACGAGCGTATGGTTCCTTTCACTCGTTCCGGTCACATACGCACACGCGGGCGATTATTGGCGCGGGGAATCGGCGGAAAATCAACGGCGCCCGGTCAGGAGCGCGGTGCGGACTCAGCAGTTGTCGATGAAACGGTCGAGCACGCGCACGCCGAACTGCAGCCCGTCCACCGGCACACGCTCGTCCACACCGTGGAACATGCCCGCGAAGTCCAGCTCCGGCGGCAGCTTCAGGGGGGCGAACCCGAAGCAGCGGATGCCGAGATCGTCGAAGGACTTGGCGTCGGTACCACCGGAGAGCATGTAGGGGACCGCACGCGCGATCGGGTCCTCCGCTTTCAGCGCGATCTGCATCGCGTCGACGAGCGAGCCGTCGAAACTGGTCTCCAGCGCCTTGTCCCCGTGCACGTCCTCGCGCTTCACCCGCGGGCCGAGGATCCGGTCCAGGTCGGCCAGGAACTCGTCCTCGAAGCCGGGCAGAAAACGGCCGTCGACGTGGGCGGTGGCCTGGCCGGGGATCACGTTCACCTTGTAGCCGGCGCCGAGCATGGTGGGAGCGGCGGAGTTGCGGAGCGTGGCGCCGATCATCTTGGCGATGCCGCCCAGCTTGGCGAGCGTGGCGTCCATGTCCTCCGGGTCGAGCGGGGTGCCGAGCGCGTCGGACAGCTCGTCGAGGAAGGACCGTACGGTCTTGGTCACCCGGACCGGCCACTTGTGCCGTCCCAGTCGTCCGACCGCCTCGCAGAGCTCGGTGATCGCGTTGTCGCCGTTGGTCATCGAGCCGTGCCCCGCCGTGCCGTCGACGGTGAGCCGCATCCAGTGCATGCCCTTCTCGGCCGTCTCGACGAGGTAGAGCCGCAGCTTCTCGTTCACCGTGAAGGAGAAGCCGCCGACCTCGCCGATCGCCTCGGTGACGCCCTCGAAGAGACCGGGGTGCTTGTCCACGAGATACCGCGCGCCGTACGTACCGCCCGCCTCCTCGTCGGCGAGGAAGGCCAGCACGATGTCGCGCGGGGGCTTGCGGCCGCTGCGCATCCGGTCGCGGACGGCCGCGAGGGTCATCGCGTCCATGTCCTTCATGTCGACCGCGCCACGGCCCCACACACAGCCGTCCGCGACCTCGCCCGAGAACGGGTGGTGCGTCCAGTCGTGGGCATTGGCCGGAACCACATCGGTGTGCCCGTGGATCAGCAGCGCGGGCCTGGACGGGTCCTCGCCCTCGATCCGCGCCACGGTCGAGGCCCGGCCCTTGTGGGACTCGAAGATCTGCGGCTCCAGCCCGACCTCGGCGAGCTTCTCCGCGACGTACTCGGCGGCGACCCGCTCTCCCGGACCCGAGTGGTCCCCGTAGTTACTGGTGTCGATCCGGATCAGCTCACGACAGAGGTCCACGACCTCGTCCTCGCCCGAGACGGTCCGGGCCGTGTTGGTCTCGCTCACACTGCTTCCTTCCACTGTCGCTGTGGTGCTCCCCCCTCATCCTCCCGTGCCGGGCCCGCGCGCCCAAGGCCCCCCACCCCTCGTCATGTGCCCTTCACGCCTCCCCCGGCGTGATCGAGCACCCCCGGATGTTTGCTATTGTTTTCCACGTCGGAACGGGCCGGGCCCGCGAGACAGACACCTTGTCCGGGTGGCGGAATGGCAGACGCGCTAGCTTGAGGTGCTAGTGCCCTTTATCGGGCGTGGGGGTTCAAGTCCCCCCTCGGACACAGATCGAAATGCCGATCAGGAGCGATCCTGGTCGGCATTTCGCGTGGTGCTCACGTGGTCGCCGTGGGCCACGAGACGAGGAGTCCGCACCATGTTCACCGTCGTACCGGCCGGCGGGCCCCGATGAGGGGGCGCGCGAAGCCCCCGTCGGCGCCGCTGGCGCAGCGGGACGGGATCGATCCGATGCGGCTGCGGCTCCCGGAGGATCCGGACGGGCGGTGGGCGACGGTCCGCGATCATCTGCTGGCGCGGTTCGCGGGGGCGATCGGGGCGGCGCGGGTGGACACCATGTTCGCCGAGGGCCGGTTCGTCTCCGTAGCGGGACCGGTCTGCGCCGACGAGCCGTACGCGGCGGGCCGGTACATCTGGTTCCACCGGGATTTCGCGCCTGAGGAACCGGTGCCGTTCCCGGTCGGTGTCGTCCACCGTGACGAGCACCTCGTCGTCGCCGACAAGCCGCACTTCCTCGCGACGACACCGCGCGGCCGGCACGTCACCGAGACGGCCGTGGCCCGGCTGCGCCGCGAGCTGGACCTGCCCGCACTGCAGCCCGCGCACCGGCTGGACCGGCTGACCGCGGGCCTCGTCCTGTTCGTCGTACGGCCGGAGGAGCGGGGCGCGTACCAGACGCTGTTCCGGGACCGTCTGGTGCGCAAGGAGTACGAGGCGGTGGCACCGTACGACCCCGGCCCGGCCTTTCCGCGGACCGTACGCAGCCGCATCGTGAAGGAGCGCGGGGTCATCGCCGCACGTGAGGAACCGGGCGAGCCGAACAGTGAGAGCCGGATCGAGCTCCTGGAGCACCGGGCAGGGCTCGGCCGCTACCGGCTGCTGCCCGCCACCGGGCGCACCCATCAGCTGCGGGTCCACATGAACAGCCTGGGGCTGCCGCTCGTCCACGACCCGGTCTATCCGGTGGTCCGGCCGGAGGGTGCGGCCGACGACTGGTCGCACCCGCTCCAACTCCTCGCCAGGGTGCTGGAGTTCACCGATCCGGTCACGGGCGGGCCGCGCCGCTTCGAGAGCGGGCTGCGGCTCGCCGCGTGGCCGGACCGGTGAGCGTCCGCGGTCGTCAGTGACCGCGGGCGATCCATTCGTCCAGGTGCGGGGCCTCCGCGCCGATGGTCGTGGAGTCGCCGTGTCCGGTGCGGACGGTGGTCTCCGGCGCCAGGGTGAGCAGCCGGTCCCTGATCGACGCGACGATCGTCGGGAAGTGGGAGAAGGACCGTCCGGTGGCGCCGGGTCCGCCCTGGAAGAGCGTGTCGCCCGTGAAGACGGTGGACAGCTCGGGGGCGTGGAGACAGACGGCGCCGGGGGCATGACCGGGGGTGTGCAGGACCCGGAGCGTCGTCCCGGCGATCTCCAGCTCCTGGCCGTCGGCCAGTTCGCCGTCCGGGGAGCGGTCCGGGTGGGTCTGCTTCCACAGCGGCAGGTCGTCGGGGTGGAGCAGGATCGGCGCGCCGGTGGCGGCGGCGAGAGCCGGGGCCGCGTCGATGTGGTCGTTGTGCGCGTGCGTGCAGACGATGGCGCGCAGCGTACGGCCGTTCAGCGCGGACTCGATGGCGGCGGCGTCATGGGCGGCGTCGATGACGATCGCCTCGGTGTCGTCGCCGACGATCCAGACGTTGTTGTCGACGTCCCACTCCCCGCCGTCGAGGGCGAAGGTGCCGGAGGTGACGAGGTGGTCGATGCGGGCGGCCATCAGAGGACCACCACCGAGCGCAGCACGTCACCGTCGTGCATCCGGGCGAAGGCCTGCTCGATGTCGCCGATTCCGATGGTCTCGGTGACGAACGCTCCGAGGTCGATCCGGCCCTGCTGGTGCAGGTCGATGAGCATCGGGAAGTCGCGCGAGGGCAGGCAGTCGCCGTACCAGGACGACTTGAGCGAGCCGCCGCGGCCGAAGACGTCGATGAGCGGCAGCTCCAGCCGCATCTCCGGGGTGGGGACGCCGACCAGGACGACGGTGCCGGCGAGGTCGCGGGCGTAGAAGGCCTGCTGGTACGTCTCCGGGCGGCCGACCGCCTCGATGACGACGTCCGCGCCGTTGCCGTCGGTCAGGGAGCGGATCGCCTCGACCGGGTCGGCGGAGCGGGAGTTGACGGTGTGCGTGGCGCCCATCGTCTTCGCCGTCTCCAGCTTGCGGTCGTCGATGTCAACGGCGATGATCTTCGCCGCGCCGGCCAGCCGGGCGCCCGCGATCGCCGCGTCGCCGACGCCGCCGCAGCCGATCACGGCGACCGAGTCGCCGCGGCCGACCTGACCGGTGTTGATGGCGGCGCCGATGCCCGCCATCACACCGCAGCCCAGGAGCCCCGCGACGGCCGGTGAGACCTCGGGGTCGACCTTGGTGCACTGGCCCGCGGCGACCAGGGTCTTCTCGGCGAACGCGCCGATGCCGAGCGCCGGCGACAGCTCCGTGCCGTCGAGCAGTGTCATCTTCTGCTTCGCGTTGTGGGTGTTGAAGCAGTACCAGGGGCGGCCGCGCAGACACGCACGGCACTGCCCGCACACGGCACGCCAGTTGAGGACGACGAAGTCGCCGGGCGCGACGTCCGTGACACCCTCGCCGACGGACTCCACCACGCCCGATGCCTCATGGCCGAGCAGGAACGGGAACTCGTCGTTGATGCCGCCCTGCTTGTAGTGCAGATCGGTGTGGCAGACGCCGCACGCCTGGATCTTCACCACGGCCTCGCCGGGGCCCGGGTCCGGGATGACGATCGTCTCGACCCGTACCGGCTCGTTCTTCCCCGGTGCGATGACCCCTTGCACCTGCTGCGACATACCCTGGTCTCCCTGTTTCCGTCATGTGGTGAAGATCGAACACGAACAACCGTACGCCCCATGAGGGTGTCACGGCGGCACGCCGCGTTGGCGGGAAGCGACCGCTGTCCACCCGGTGGAATGCACCAGTTTCGGTCAGATGGGGCGAATCGCTGAACTGCCCCGGGTTCCAAGGGGTCCTTTGATCCTCGCCGACCGGAACCTGGGCACCGACGAGGACGGCCGGCTCAACGGGCGGCTGCCGCACAAGACGACGGTGGTCCTGATCGACTTCTCGGCGCCGCCGGGTCCGCCTGGTCAACCGGGGCGGGCTCGCGGCGGGGGTGCCGGATCCGGCGGCGAGCGTGCCGTTCCCGCAGGTGATGGAGTTCCGCGTACGGGAGACGGGGCGGCGGGACGAGTTCATCGCTGCGGCTGATCGGCGAGCACGGGGCGGCGGCTCTCACCGTGCGACGGCTGGGTGCCGCGCTCGGCTGCGATCCGAGCGCGCTCCACCGGTACTTCCGGGACATGGACGACCTACTGCTCGCGGTGGCCGACGAGTTGATCGGCCGTGCGCTGCTCACCTGGCGGCCGACGGGTGACTGGCGGGCCGATCCGCGCACCCTCGGCCTGCGGATGTACGCGGACTGTCCGGCGCACCCCCGGGCGGCGATGCCGACCTGCACCCGGGCGACCGGCCGGACGCGTGAGATCCGGTCGGTGGAAGCGATCCTCGGGGTGTTGCGCGGGGCCGGGTTCCCGGATGCCGAGGCGGTGCGGATCTATCACGTCTTCGTGGACCAGACACTGTCGTTCGCGGCGCTTGACGCCTCCACGCCGGTGCTGCCGGAGCGGGCGCGCGCGCAGGAGGTGCAGGCCCGGCCCCGGACGTATGCCCGGCTGCCCGCCGAGACCCGTCCGAACATCGCCGCGACCGCCGGGGGGCTGGTCGCGGAGATGGACCGCAGCGGGTATCCGGCGGCGCTGGAGATGGTGCCGGCCGCGGCGACGGCGCGGCTGCAGCGCGTACGTAGGACGGCGCCGTAGGGACGGACAGCTCTCGGGGGCACGTACCGGCGGCCGCGGTACGGGCCTCAGGCCTCAGGGCGCGAGCACGTCCAGTTCGTGCAGGGCGCCCACCGCGATCTCCTTCGTCAGCCGTTCCGCCGCCACCGCGTCGCCCTCGCGCACCGCTTCGGCGAGCCGGACGTGGAGGGTGACCGCGGCCGGGTCCGGATCCTCGAACATGACCTGGTGATGGGTGCGGCCCGCCAGGACCTCGGCGACGACATCGCCGAGCCGCGCGAACATCTCGTTGCCGGAGGCGTTCAGCACGATCCGGTGGAACGCGATGTCGTGCTCCAGGTAGCCCTCCAACTGCTGGCCGCGCGAGGTGGCGACCATGCCGAGCGCGCACTCGGTGAGGGCCGAGCACTGCTCCGGGGTGGCGTTGCGGGCGGCGAGGCCGGCCGCGACCGGTTCGATCGCCGAGCGCAGAACGGTCAGGGAGCGCAGCTGGCGCGGGCGGTCGGCGCCGGCCAGCCGCCACCTGATGACCTGCGGATCGTAGACGTTCCACGCCTCGGTCGGCCGTACGGTCACGCCGACCCGGCGGCGGGACTCGACCAGGTGCATGGATTCGAGGACGCGGATCACTTCGCGTACGACCGTGCGCGAGACGTCGAAGCGCTGGGCCAGCTCGTCGGTACGCAGTACCTGTCCCGGCCGGTGCTCCCCCGCGGCGATCTCCAGACCCAGGGTGTCCAGCACATGTGTATGCAGCCCGGGGCCCTGTGTGGTCATGGGCACAGCCTACGGGGCTCCCTTCAGGAACAAAAAGTACGACGTTTACGTCACAACATCTTGAATAAGTCGTACGTATGGGTTTCAGTAGCGCGACGGACCGATGTCGAGGAAGACGTCGAAGTAGACAGCGAGGCACCACCAATGAGCACCCCCCACGTCGTCGTGGTGATGGGCGTCGCAGGGACCGGCAAGACCACGGTCGGCCCCCTGCTCGCCGCCGAACTCGGAGTTCCGTACGCCGAGGGCGATGACTTCCATCCCGCGGCGAACATCGCCAAGATGTCGGCCGGTATCCCGCTGGACGACTCCGACCGGTGGCCCTGGCTCGATGCGATCGGCCGGTGGGCGCACGGCAGGGCGGGGCTCGGCGGGGTGGTGAGCAGTTCGGCGCTCAAGCGGGTCTACCGGGACCGGCTGCGCGCCGAGGCCCCGGGTGCGGTCTTCCTCCATCTGACCGGCGACCGGACCCTGATCGAGAAGCGCATGGCGGAACGCAAGGGCCACTTCATGCCCACCGCACTGCTCGACTCGCAGTTCGCCACCCTGCAGCCGTTGCAGGAGGACGAGGCCGGCGTCTCGGTCGACGTGTCCGGCACCCCCGAAGAAATCACCCAGCGAGCCGCCGCCGCGTTGCGCCGGCTCGAAAACTAAGGATCACCACCGTGACCAGTCTCAGCGTCGAGACGCTGGCAGCGGACGCCGTCGAACCGATCACTTCGGCAGGCAACGCGCAGTTGGGCATCGCCGTGCTGGCGGGCATCGCCGTCATCGTTCTGCTCATCACCAAGTTCAAGATGCATGCGTTCCTCGCGCTGACCATCGGCTCGCTGGCGCTCGGCTCGTTCGCCGGCGCCGCGCCGGCGAAGACGATCGCCAGCTTCACCGCCGGCCTCGGCTCGACCGTCGCGGGTGTCGGCGTCCTCATCGCGCTCGGCGCCATTCTGGGCAAGCTGCTCGCCGACTCCGGCGG
>NZ_JBHVFF010000315.1:0-9420 GCF_042801895.1 Streptomyces sp. NPDC057543
GACCGGCACATGCCCCACCTGCCACCGCGACATACCCGCCCCGGCCCCGCCAGAACACCACCCAAGCCAGCCAACCTAACGAAGTACTACTAGTGCCGCATCAGACAAGGTTCGCCCTGTTGTGACGTGACGCGCCGTTCGGATGCTGGTCCGGACGGCGCGGTGTTGCCAGGCTGCCCGGTTGGCAGAGCGAGTACGGGTCCGTGAGATCGAAGACGATGAGGGCCGACGGCTGCTGCGGATATTCCGCAGAGGTACCGGCTCGGTGGTGACGTGGCGGCGGGCCCAGATGGTGCTGCTGTCCGCGCAGGGCATGCCGGCGGCGAAGATCGCCGAGGTAACGTTCACCAGCCCGGACCGGGTCCGCGATGTGATCCACGACTTCAACACCGACGGCTTCGAGGCGCTCTACCCGAAGTACAAGGGCGGCCGCCCGAAGACCTTCACCCTGCCCGAACGGCGCGAGATCAAGAAGATCGCCAAGTCCAAGCCGGCCGAGCACGACCTGCCCTTCTCGACCTGGAGCCTGGCCAAGCTGGCCGACTTCCTGGTCGCCGAGGGGGTGGTCGACGACATCAGCCACGAGGGCCTGCGCATCCTGCTCCGCGAGGAAGGCGTCTCCTTTCAACGCGTGAAGACCTGGAAGACCTCCCGCGACCCTGACTACGCCGCCAAGAAGGCCCGTGTCGAGCACCTCTACGCGATCGCCGACGGCGAGCTCATACCCGAGGAAGGCGAGCCCGAAGTCATCTTCTGCATGGGCGAGTTTGGGCCACTCAACCTCCAACCTCACCCCGGCAAGCAGTGGGCGGCACGCGGCGGCAGAAGCAAGGACCCTGACCGGGAGCCCAGACCCCGTCGACGGGCGACCTACACCCGACCGCACGGGGTCCGGCACCTCTTCGCCGCCTACGACCTCGCCAAGGACCAGCTCTACGGCCACATCAAGAAGACCAAGAACCGGTCAAAGTTCCTGGAATTCTGCCGCTATCTGCGTTCACTGCACCCTGCGGACGTCCGCATCGCGATCGTCCGTGACAACTACTCCCCACACCTGACGACGAAGAAGTGCCAGCGGGTGGGGACCTGGCCGAGGCGAACAACATCGAGATCGCCCACACCCCGACCAACTCCTCCTGGCTGAACCGGATCGAAGCCCAGTTCACCGCACTGCGCTACTTCGCCCTCGACGGCACCGACCACGACAGCCACAAGGAACAGGGCAGCATGATCCGCCGCTACATCATCTGGCGGAACAACCACGCCGCTGACCAGCGTCTCCGCAAGGTCGTGAACAGGGCAAACGTCGCCTGAATCCGAGCGCGTCGGCATTCACGGCCGCCGCCCAGCCACAACCCTTCCGGCATCACGTTGCCCGCGCCTGACCGGCCAGCCACCGCTTCACTTCACGCCAGGCGGCCTGCTCCTCGGCCTCAGTGCCCCACCACCACGTGAAAGGCGAGTCATCAGAGGTCAACTCCTCCCGCCACCAGCCAAGGCTGTCAGCCAGGTGACGGCGAGCAACCGGGCCCACCTCCGCCTCCCAGCGGGCGAGCCACGGGGTGACCGAGGAACTCGCGGTCACACAGCACTCGAATACCACACACGCCGAAATCGGCGGCGACTCCGTCCGCAGGGTCTGCGTCCACCACGCGTCCAGGAATCCGGCCACTGCCCCAACCTGCTCGCGGGGCCACCGCGACCAGCCTGCCGCGGCCAGCCCACGAGCCATGAGATCGGACTCGGCCTCGCCTTCTGAGAGCACCACGACGAGCTGGGGCAGCACCCGACGGATGATCGCGGGCTGGTCATCCCAGTGGAAAGGATCCTTCTGCGCGACCCGGCGGACAAGGTCTGTCGGGAGCAGGACGCCAGGCGTCCGCAGCAGCTCGACCTCGTCCTCATCGAAGCACCGGCCGCAGCCGGCCTCGTCCGCTTGGGCCGTCATATCGCCGAAGGTCGTCGCGACCCTTGCCATTGCAGCGGCAAGGACATTGCCATCCGGAGAAGTCACCGTTCATCCCGTCAAGACTCCAGCAGGCTGCCCCAGCCGAAGAGAGCGACGCTACCAGGCGACAACTCGCCCATCAGAACGGGGCGAACGTTGACTGATGCGGCACTAGTCCATGCCCGGGTCGTTGATGTGGACAAGGGGCGGGGTGATCTCACAGATGCTGAGTGGGAACGGTTGCGGCCGTTCCTGCCGGCTCCGGGATCGCGAGCGCGACCACGTCGATCCGGTGGCCGGACCGGCGATATGCCGCCGACGACGCACGGGTTTCGTCGGGATTGGCGAGGGCGGATTCGACGACCGCGTCGAGCCTGCAGGCTTGGACGTGCTCTTCGACTTCGGCCTGCCAGCGGCTCGTGTCCGGCCGGACCTTCGCCCCGCTCACCGATTCGGCCGACCGCCGCCCGGCCGTCGTACGCCGGCCGGCGATGAGCGCGCAGATCTACGCCGTGCTGAAGCCGGTACACGTCCTGCTGGAACGGGTGAACAGGTCCTCCCCGCGAGAGCGGAGATGAGCCGGGCTCGACAAAAGCGATTTGGTGGCTGTTGGTGGGATCAGGCCCTGGTTAGCGGGTTATGTCGTTAATTCGTAACGGCGCTGGGCGAGGGGCAACGTGCGGGGCGGCCGGCTCATCTGGATGGTCAGCGAGGCGCACTGGGCGCCCTTCGTGAAGGGGTGGGTCTCACCAGGTGGGGGATCCGCGGGAGGGAAGTCCATGACCAGGACGAAGAAGACCCAGGTGAAGACGCGGTGCGGCCGTGTGGCTGTGATCGGTGCGCTGGGTCTGGCCTCAGTGACTCTGGCCGCCGGGCCGGTGTTCGCCAAGGGCGGCGTGGACATCACGGCGCCGCGCACGGCGCATGTCGGCAAGACCATCACGGTCAAGGCACACGGCGGCGATGACAGCGCCGGCTACCTGCATCAGCTGTGCCTGGAGGAGAAGGGTTTCGGTGAAGGGTGGCACCAGGAGAATTGCAGCGCCGCGGTCGAGGGCGACGCGCGGGTCACTGCACGCGGCACGTCCGCACGCCGCGGCAACCTGGAATTCCGTGCGGTGCTGTACGGTCTGACCAGCCCGCATGACCAGAATCCGGTGCGCTTGCAAGCCTCTGACGTGGTGACGGTGCACGTCCGCTGAACCTAGCGGCGCGGCCGTGGACAGCGGGCACGACCACTGCCCACGGCCGCGCACCGAACCGCTTCTCGGGAAAGCGCCCCGGCATCGCGCAAGGTGGTCACGAGGACGCGACCGACCGCCTCCAGGGTGAAGAGCAGCGAGCCGTCCGGGTTCGCGCTCAGCTCGGTGAGCAGCCCGCCGTCGATGAAGCGCCGGACGACCGTTGTCAGCGCTTCGTGCGACGCCTGGCCTGCCCGCCAGCGGTCTCGCCTCGAAGTCGATGCCGCGTTCGGACAGCAAGGCTTACCACCAGCATATTTGACTGACCGTCACCAAACCATCCACTCCTGCAATCGTGAGGGCGCATCAGCCTCTGACTCGGCTGGAGTACCTCCGTGACAGCACGCCGTCTCGCCCCCATCGCCGCAATCCTCGTTGCGGCCTCTCTCGTCGCTTGCACCCGAGTGCCGCGAAGACCGAGTCCGATTCGAAGCCGTCGCCCCCCCCGCAACCTCGGCTGGCGCTCCCAGTGCTCCGACTGGTAGTCCCTCTGCGGCCCCAGGCGCCCCTGCGGGGGGCAGTGGCCTGTCCCTCGCGAAGGCAATCGCAAAGGTCTCGGCCGCGGACGAGAACCGCACCGGATACAAGCGTGACTCCTTCCGCCACTGGGTCGACGAGGACAGTGACGGCTGATCGACTCGGAACGAAGTGCTGTTGGCGGAGACGACGAAGAAGCCCGAGCAGCGCGCAAAGTGTGTGCTGACCGGGGGTGAGTGGCTGTCGTACTACGACGAAGTCACGGTCACTGGCGCCAAGAAGCTGGACATCGACCACATGGTGCCGCTGGTCGAGGCCTGGGACAGTGGGGCCTCGGCGTGAGACTCGGACCGGCGTATGCGATACGCGAACGACTTTGACGCTGAACGGTCGCTTGTGGCGGTCACCCCGAAGACGAACCGGTCCAAGGCCGACAAGGATCCGTCGGAGTGGATGCCGCCGGCCGAATCCGCGAGGTGCATTTCCGCATAGAAAAGGGCCCCAGAGGGTTCTTGGACGCCCGCTGTTGTTGAACACTCTTGTTGGACGCTGGAAGTCGATTCCGGTCCGGCGTGTCGACGTCTGGGTGCCGTTGTCCAACAACGGAAGGTATTCTGAAGATGGCCGAAAGCCCGGTCGACCACGCGCACGCCTTGGGTAGGAGGCAGGTTCGCCTCGCACGACTGGTGGCGCACTCGGCGGCGGGTGTCCTGCCTTTCAGCCGCGGCGGTGCCTGGCCGCCATCGCGTGAAACACCTTCTTCGGTTCCCAACGGGTCTCGTCAATCATGCGGACCACGCCGTAGGAGCCGAGATCCGCATCTCCGGGCCTGCGGTAACCGGCGAAGGTAAACCAGAGTGCGGTGTCTACCCCTTCCTCTTCGAAGGTGTCCAGCAGCTCGGTGAGGTAGCGAACCTGCTCGTCCTCGTCCGGCACCGCGTCGTGCGGCACCTGCCAGGCCGAGCCGCCCCGCTCGCCCGCGCCCCGGTAGGCGCAGGTTCCGTACTCGGTCACCGCGACGGGCTTGCCGTGTGCGAGGTGTCCCCGCAGTTCGGACCGGAAGGTGTCGGCGTTGTACGCGGCGCGGTAGGCATCGATGCCGACGAGGTCGAACGGACGCCAGTCAACGAACTCCCAGGGAGCCGAGGCATACGTGATGCGCCCGCCGAAGCGGGCACGCACCGTCTCGGCGGCTTGCGCGAGGAAGACGTTGAGACGCTTCCGCACCGGGCCAAGGCCGTTCCACCACTCCATGTCCGCCTCAGCCATGGCCCGCAGACGGTCGCCGTAGGTGTCACCCGGGATGAAGCCGCCGCAGAACGCGCTCATCTCACAGCCCGCGACGAACACCACTTCGGTACCGCTCCGTCGTACGGCTTCGGCCCGGTGGGCACAGTCGGCGAAGAACGGCAGCAGCCGGTCGGCGGGAAGGTCGACGGGGAACGGGGCGAACCACACCTCGAGGCCGACGGCCGCCGCATAGCGGGCGGCGATGCTCAGCCGTTCGGGATCACGGCCGGAGACGCGTACGGCATCGCAGTGCAGTTCGTCGGATATCACCGCCATGTCATGCCGGACCGTTTCGCGGGTGAAAGTCTTGCGGGAGAGGTCCTGTCCGGGGAGGAACCCGGTGTCGTAGTTGATGCCCCGTGCGCGCACGTCACTGCCCCTTCAGGTGATGGACGCCGTGCTCCAGCAGGGCGAAGGCGAGCTCGATGTCCTTGGCCAGGGCGCGGACCGCCTCCCGACGCGCCGCCGGCCAGGGGGTGGAAGAAGGACTCCCGGAGGGTGAGCGCGGTGGCAGCGATTTGAGCCGCCACCAGTGTGGCCACCGTCTCCCCGTACTCCTTCACCAGTACGTCGGCGAGCGCCCGGCGTTGCTGGTAGAGCAGGGCGTTCGCGGCTCCGCTGAGCGCGGGGCTGTCGAAGACCACGCGCGTCTGGGCGAGTACTTCGCCCCGGTCCATCGCTGCCATCTGCCCGTCCGCGAACGCCTCATAGTGGGCCTGCAGTGCCTGGAGCGGGGAGTGTCCTGCCGACCGCCGGGGTGACGATCTCGGCCAGGTTCTCCTGTCCCACGCCCTGCAGCGCGAGCGACTCCTTGCTGGGGAAGTATGTGGAAGAGGGTGGCCTTGGCGACTTGGGCGGCATCCGCGCTTTCACTGACCGTCACGGCTTCGAAGCCGCGCTCGGCGAACAACTGCGATGCCACAGCGGTGATCCGCTGCTTCGTCTGTTCCTTCTTGCGCTCGCGAAGCCCTGCCATACGGAGACCATAACCAGACTCGGTTCAGAATTGAACCGGGTGTGGAGATGGAGTGGATCGCCATCGTGATGAGGAGCGATCAGGAACACAGGAGCAAGCGCTTTATGTGAGGCAAATGCCTCCTTCCTCCGACCTGCCGCTACTCCTCGTCGTCGGGGGCGTTCGGGGCTCGGAGTGGACGCAGGCCCTGGCCAGGGCCGTTGGCCTTGATGTTGAACTGGTAGCGGCCCAGGAAGTTGATGTGCCGGTCCTTGAGCGGGGAGAGCCGGGCGACGTCCTCGTCCTTGATGTCGTGGCCCTCGGCGCGGAGCTGGGCGACGGCGGCGTCGAGGTAGCGGGTGTTCCACAGGACCACGGCGTTGAGGACCAGGCCGAGGGCGGCGAGCTGGTCCTCCTGGCCCTCACGGTGCCGGATCTGCCCCGGCCGCCGTGGTAGATCGCTCGGGCCAGGCGGTGGCGGGACTCCTGCACGGTCAGCTGCCGGTTCATCAGCCGCCGGTAGGTGTCGTCCACCGGGTCGACCAGGGCGAGCAGATGCATGGTCTTGTCGATCCGGCCGTACTCGGCGAACGCCTGCCCCAGCGGGGTCGGGTGGCCCTCGCGGCCGAACATCCGCAGCAGGTCGTAAGCGCGCACCTGATTCGTGATGAGCGATCCGGTGACGCGGAGCATGTCTGGCCAATGCGTCGCGATCCGCTTGAGGTTCACCTTGTTGCAGGCGACGGCCTCCAGCGGCCCATACCCTGCGGCCGGCTCGTCACCCTCGGGCAGGTCGGCCCGCCAGAACCGCTGGTCGTCCAGGTCGCGAAAGCGCGGGGCGAAGCGGAAGTCGAGCATCTTGTACAGGCCGAACGCCATGTCGGAGTAAGAGGCGTTGTCGGTGGCCACCATCTCCGGGCGGCGCCCGCCCGGATACCCCGCCTCAGCCCTAGGAAACGGGCGATGGCCGCCCCGAATACGGTCGGCGCCCTTGACGGGCAATGGAGTTCCGCCACTATCCTTACGGGCAGAATAATGGTCTAGACCACTTGGAGTCCTGATGGGAAGACGCGTTATCGCTCTAAGCGCATGTCTCGCACTTGCAAGTTCCATGGCCTCCGGCGCGCTGGCTCAGGGACCCGTGGCCTTTGCCGCAACATCTCAGCGGAACCCGCCCGCCATCGCCGAACCGCTGCCGCCCGTCTCCCCTACGCCCCAGTCGCTCACCCGCTCCGGCCGCGATGCCACCGTGACCGGCCGTGTGCTCCTCGTCGCCGACGACGCCACGGACGCGGCAGCGCGTGACCGCCTCGTCCGCGAGCTCAGGAAGCACGGCGCCAACCGGGTCGACATCGTCACGCCCGGCAACGTCCCCAAGGCCGCCGCCGGCCTGCTCACCGTGCGGATCGGCCCGGCCGCCCGGCCGGACGTTGCCGAGGCGCTCGGCGACGTGGCCGCCCCGGACCGCGCCGAGGGATACACCCTGCGGGTCAACGCCAGTGAGCGGGGCAAGCAGATCACCCTGGGCGGTCACGACGCTACCGGCCAGTTCTACGCTGTGCAGACGCTCCATCAGCTCTTCGTCCGCAGCGACGACGGCTGGAAGATCGCTGGCGCGCAGGCCGTCGACTTCCCGTCGATGCCGCTGCGCGGCACGATCGAGGGCTTCTACGGTCAGCCCTGGACGCACGCCGAGCGGCTGGACCAGATGGACTTCTACGGCGACGTCAAGGCCAACACCTACATCTATGCGCCCAAGGACGACCCCTACCACCGCGACAAGTGGCGCGACGCCTATCCCACCGACAAACTCGCCGAACTGGGCGAGCTGGTGAACCGGGCCACCGCGAACCACGTCCGCTTCACGTTCGCCGTCTCACCCGGCGGCTCGATCTGCTACTCCGACCCCGACGACCGCAAGGCCCTCAAGGCCAAGCTCCAGGCCCTCTACGACCTGGGCACCCGGTCCTTCTCCATCCCGCTGGACGACATCAGCTACACCAGATGGAACTGCGCGGCCGACCAGGCGGCGTACGGCCAACCGGGACGAACCGCAGCCGCGAAGGCCCAGGTCGACCTGCTCAACGACGTCCAGCGGAACTTCATCGCCACCCACGAGGGCGCCCGGCCGCTCCAGATGGTGCCGACCGAGTACGGCGACCTGACCGACACCACCTACAAGCAGACGATGCGGGCCACCCTCGACCCCGCGGTCGTGGTCATGTGGACCGGCACCGACGTCGTACCTCCGGCGATCACCAACGAGCAGGCCGACGGCGCCTCGAAGCTCTTCGGCCGCAAGGTCTTCGTCTGGGACAACTACCCGGTCAACGACTACGGCAATACCAGCGGCCGACTGCTGCTCGCCCCCTACGACAAGCGCGAGGCCGGCCTGTCCAGCCACCTCTCCGGCATCGTCGCCAACCCGATGAACCAGCCGTACGCCAGCAAGATCGCCGTCTTCGGCGCCGCGGACTTCACCTGGAACGACAAGGCGTACGACGCGAAGGCGAGCTGGGCGCGCGCCATGGCCTACCTCGCGGGCGGTGACCGCCGAGCCACCGACGCGCTGCTCGTCTTCGCCGACCTGGAACACCTGGCCCCGACCTTCGGCACCACCCCCTGGCAGTCCCAGGCACCCGAACTCGCTGGCCGGGTAGCCGAGTTCTGGAAGGCATGGGACGCGGGCGACCGCACCAATTCCGTCAAGAAGCTGCGCACCTACGCGAACGAAATCCAGGACGCCCCGGCCGCCATCCGCGCCGGATCGGTGGAGCAGGGCTTCGCCGCCGACGCCAAGCCCTGGCTGGACGCCACCCAGCTGTGGGGCATGTCGATGGTGAAGACACTGGACGCGCTCGCGGCCCGGCAGGCCGGTGACAAGGAGAAGGCCGAGGCGCTGCTCGCCGACTCCGAGGATCTGCAGAAGCAGGCCCAGGCCGTACGGGTCGATCCGGCGCGCAACACCTGGGGCAAGGTCCAGCCCAAGGTCGGCGACGGGGTCCTCGACTCCTTCCTCATCCAGGCGGACATCCGGCTTCAGCTGTGGGATGCCGCGGGCGGCTCGGAGAACCTCGCGCTGAAGGGCACGGCAAGCGCATCCAGCGTCGAGCAGAATCTTGACCGGCTCTCGGCCCGATACGTCAACGACGGTCAGCTCGGCACCCGTTGGGCGTCCGGCTACAGCGACAACGAGTGGGTCCAGGTGAAGCTCGCCGCCCCCGCCGAGGTCGCAGCGGTAACCCTCGCCTGGGAGGGTGCCTGCGCGACGGAGTACCAGATCCAGACCTCCCTGGACGGGGCGAACTGGAGCGAGGCGGCCACCCAGCACCCCGACAGCTGCGGCAATGACGTGATCAAGATCAACTCCGGCAGTGCGGTGCAGTATGTCCGAATGCAGGGCGTTAAGCGGAAGACGACCTGGGGCTACTCGGTCTACGAGATGGGCATCTATGGCTCGCCCGCGGCGTGATCCGGCGGTAGCCGCCAAGGCGTAGTCAAGAGGCAGG
>NZ_JBHVFF010000316.1:0-9372 GCF_042801895.1 Streptomyces sp. NPDC057543
CTTCAGACCTTGAGTCCGACGCCGCTCATGGCGTGTCCCTGCAGCGTGTCCGCCGGATTCCGGTGGGGATCGGGGCGCCAGGCCGACGTCCGGACGACGCCCGGCTCCACCATCTCCAGACCGTGGAAGAAGTCGGAGATCCGTTCCGGGCTGCGCAGATGGTACGAGCCGGCCGAGTTCGCGTTGTAGGAGGCGACGGCCCGGTTCAGCGCGTCACTTGTGTCCGTGCCGTCGCTGAGGGCCAGGTAGCTCCCTGTGGGGAGCGCGTCGAGCAGCCGGTCGACCAGCGCCCATGGATCATCCTCGTCGGGGAGCTGCCCCATGATCCCGAGCATGGTGAGCCCGACCGGCCGGCTGAAGTCCAGCGTCCTGGAGGCTTCGTCAAGGATCGCGTCGGCGTCCCTGACGTCGGCGTCGATATACGCGCACGCGCCCTCGGGAGTGCTGGAGAGCAGGGCGCGGGCATGGGTCAGGACCAGGGGATCGTTGTCGACGTACACGATCCTCGACTCCGGGGCCGCCTGCTGCGCCACCTCGTGCGTGTTGTCGGCCGTGGGCAGGCCCGTGCCTATGTCGAGGAATTGACGGATACCCGCCTCCACGGTCAGGAAGCGCACCGCGCGGGCGAGGAAGGCCCGCTGGAGCCGGGCGATATCGGCGAAGTCGGGAAAGGCTTCGAGAATCACGTCGCCCATCTGGCGATCGACGGTGTAGTTGTCCCTGCCGCCCAGCAGGTAGTTCCATACGCGTGCCGAGTGAGGCCGGTCCGTCCGAAGCCCGTCGGCCGGCGACTGCGGTGATGTGTTCATGGCCAGATCCTCACATGTGCCCTTCCGTGCCTGCGCCCTCGCTGCTGGAGGAGCTGACGGACCGGATCGTCGCCGAGGACGAACTCGCCGACGGCCCGGTCGTCCGGCTCCGCGCCTACGACGCTCGGCACGACACCGCCCTCACGGACACGCTGGAGGCCTGGCTGAACACCTTCGGCGACGTGGCCGCCGTGACCGCCGCGCACGTCGGCCCCAACACTTTCCGTTACCGGCTCGAGCGGCCGGCCGTGGTGGCGGGCATCGATCTCGACGACCCGGAGGCCGGATCCGAAGCCATGTTCCAACTGCGGCTGGACCCGCCGCAGCACTGGCGTCGGCCCGGTCCTCACCGTGACACGCGCGATCCGCCCGGCCCGGGGCGGGCGCAATGATGAAAGAGTTCTCGTGGCAACCGGACCGGGCGACGCCCGCACGTCCGCGTGTCCGAGCAGCCGCGTATCCGAATGTCGACGATGGGACAGATGCCATGCCTCTCAAGGGCGAGTACGAGCCGAGCCCCGCGCAGTGGGTCCGCGACCAGGTCGAGCTGTTCGAGAGCTCCGGTGGCACGGAGGGGACCACGATGCGGGGCCTGCCGGTCATCATCCTGACCACCCGCGGGGCCAAGAGCGGCAAGATCCGCAAGACGCCGCTCATGCGGGTCGAGCACAGTGGCTCGTACGCCGTGGTCGCCTCGCAGGGCGGCGCCCCCAAGCACCCGGTCTGGTACCACAACCTCGTGGCCCACCCCCACGTGGAACTGCAGGACGGCCCCGTCCGCCAGGACATGAACGCCCGTGAGGTCACCGGCGAAGAGAAGGCGGTGTGGTGGCAGCGTGCGGTCGAGGCGTTCCCCGACTACGCCGACTACCAGCTCAAGACCGACCGGCAGATTCCGGTCTTCGTCCTGGAACCGGCGGCCGAGCCGCACTGACGACCGCGCGAGGGAGGCGCGGCCGGCAGGCCCGCCGCGCCCCCGGACGCGGCCTCGTGAGCCGGGCACGGTCAGTGGTGTTCCGGGTCGGGACAGGCCGAGCGGCGGCCCGCATCGGCCTGCGGAGGGATCGTACAACCGAGGCGCTGGAGGCTGCAGAGCGGCTTCATGGCCTCGCTCCGTCGGCCGGCGACACGGCTGCCGAGGACGTGGCACGCACCTACCCGGAGTCCGAGAACCTCATCCCCCGCGGCCAGGGCCCTACTTCGGGATCAGGCCGTCAGCTTCCCGGGCAGCCAGCCCAGCTGCGCGGCCTCCTGGAACGGCCCACCGCCCTCGTGGTCGTTGAAGTCGTACACCTCGATGGCCTTGTCCTGGTGGGCGTACGCGTTGAAGGCGGCGAAGACGGTCGAGGGCGGGCAGGTCATGTCCTCCAGAGCCGTCGAGAACAGCGCCGGCGCACGCCCACGTGCGGCGAAGTGCACGCCGTCGAAGTAGGACAGGGTGGCTCTCGCCTGTTCGGCGCGGCCCCGGTGCGTCTTGAGGTAGCTGCCCACCTCGCGGTACGGGGTGCGGTCGGTGACGGTGAGCGCGCGGGGGAAGTCGCACAGGAACGGGACGTCCGGCGCGATCGCCACGAGGTCGGGTATCAGCCCGCCGACGGCGAGCGTGATGCCGCCGCCCTGGCTCTCGCCGATCGCCGCGGTGCGCGCCGCGTCGGTCAGCGGATGCGAGCGCGCCGCCTCCACCGCCCGCACCGCGTCGGTGAACACGCGCCGGTAGTAGAACGCGTGCGGGTCCTCGATGCCCCGGGTCATGAAACCGGGGTACGAGGGCGGGCTGCCCACCGGGTCGGGGGTGTCGCCGACCTGCCAGCCGCTGCCCTGGCCCCGGGTGTCCATCACGAAGTGCGCGAAACCGGCCGACGCCCAGAGCAGATGGGTGTGGGCGAGGCCCCGCCCGCCGCCGTAGCCGATGAACTCCACGACCACCGGCAGCGGTTCGGTGGTGCCTGCCGGGAGAACGAACCAGCCCTTGACCGGGTGCCCGCCGAAGCCCGCGAACGTCACGTCGTACACGTCGACGGTGCTCAGCCCCGTGCCCGTACGCAGCTCAAACCGGGCATCGAGGTCGTGAGACCTGGCCTCGACGAGGGTCTTGGACCAGAACGCGTCGAAGTCCTCCGGCTCCACCGAACGGCTGCGGTAGTCGCGCAACTGGTCGAGGGGCAGATCGAACAGGGACATGCGGAACCGCCTTCTTCGCAGGGGTGAGTGATCACCCGTGGGGATGGTTGATCACACGGTACGGGTGCCGGCGGCGCGCGGACGAGGGTGCCGTTGCGCCGGGAAGAAGTTGGGCCCGAACTCTTGGCGGGCACCGGACCGGCCCTCACGGTTGGCTACCGAATCGCCGGGTCCGCCCGGTGAACCGCCGACACCCAGCCGTGCAGGTCCCCCTCCGCGTTCTCGAAGGAAAGGCCGTCGACCGGGCTGGTACCGTCCGGACAGACCTTGCCGAACTGCTCGAACCGGACCACGCCCGCACGGCAGGAGGGCCCCGGACATGCCGCACACGGGCCGCGAATCCCGGTGTCACGGCCGTGTGCTGAACTGTCCGTGGCACATCTGATTCAGGAGCACCTTGTGAGCAGCTACCGGCACCCCGGCATCGTCTTCACCGACCGTTATTTCACGGTCCCGCTCGACCACACCGATCCGGGCGGCGAGCAGATCGAGATCTTCGGCAGGGAAGCCGTGGCGAGCGGCAGGGCCGGTGAGGAACTGCCCTGGCTGGTCTATCTGGAGGGTGGCCCCGGCTTCGGCGCCCGGCGCTTCGTCGGCGCGGAGGCATGGCTGGGAAGGGCGGTGGAGGAGTTCCGGGTGCTGCTCCTCGATCAGCGAGGCACCGGCCTGTCCACCCCGGCCAACCGGCAGACCCTGCCGCTGCGCGGCGGTCCGCGCGAGCAGGCCGACTACCTCGCCCACTTCCGGGCCGACAACATCGTGCGCGACTGTGAGCTCATCCGCCCGCAGCTGACCGGTGGCGAGCCGTGGACGGTCCTCGGTCAGTCCTTCGGCGGCTTCTGCGCCGTCCGCTATCTGTCGGCCGCCCCCGAAGGGCTCAGGACCGTCCTGATCACCGGCGGGCTGCCCTCGCTCGACGCGCACGCCGACGACGTCTACCGGGCCGCCTACCCGCGGATCGAGCGCAAGGTCGCCGCCCACTACGCGCGCTACCCGCAGGACGTCGAGCGCGCCCGGAAGGTCACCGCTCACCTCGCGGAGCACCGCCCGGAAAGCGGGGGGCACCGTCTGACGCCCGAGGGGTTCCAGTCCCTCGGGATCATGCTGGGCGGTGGCAACGGCAGTCATCAGTTGCACTACCTGCTGGAGAACGCCTTCGTCCGTACGCCGCTGGGCACCGAACTCTCGGATACGTTCCAGGAGGCGATGCGCACGGCGAGTTCGTTCGCAGGGCATCCGCTGTACGCGCTGATGCACGAGGCGATCTACGGTCAGGGCGAGCGGCCCACCGGCTGGGCCGCCGAGCGGGTCCGTGCCGAATTTCCCCAGTTCGACGCGGCCACGGCGCTCAAGGGCGACGGCCCGGTGCTCTTCACCGGTGAGAGCATCCACCCCTGGCACTTCGAGGTCGACCCGGCGCTGCGCCCGCTGCGCGAGGCCGCCGAACTGCTGGCCTCCCGTACCGACTGGGCGCCGCTCTACGACACCGAACGGCTGGCCGCCAACGAGGTGCCGGTCGCCGCGGCCGTCTACCACGACGACATGTACGTCGACACCGGTCACGCGCTGCGCACGGCGGCGGCGATCCGCGGGCTGCGTACCTGGGTGACCAACGAGTACGAGCACGACGGGCTGCGCGCGGGCGGACCGCGCGTACTGGACCGGCTGCTCGCCCTGGTCCGGGACGAGGTCTGATCGGTTCCCGCGAACGGGAGGAGCCGGTCACGCGCCCGCGTGCCCGGCTCCTCCCCTCGCTCGGTGTGTCAGCCCTGGAGGGCGTCCAGCGTCTCGTCCAGGTTCGCGGCCGAGCGCGGGGCGCGGTTGTACGGAAGCTTCGACAGGGCCGCCGCCATCCCGCACGTGTTGGTCACGGCGGAGAAGACGAGCCCGGAGCCGATGCCCGCGGCAACCCACCGGGCGGCCGGGAAGCGCACCCCGGCCAGCAGGCCGGCCACCACCAGCGAACCTGCGGCGAGCCGGACCTGACGCTCCATCGGCCAGGTCGGCCGGGCCCCGGCGGGACGGTCGAGATCGCGGCCCTCGCCCTCCCAGGCCGAGGTGCCGCCGGACAGGGTCACGGCGTCGATGTCGGCCGCGGTGAGAATGTCACAGGCCCGGGTGGAGCGGACGCCGGAGGCGCACACCACGAGCAGCGAGCCGCGGGCAGCGGCGGACTTCAGGGCGGGCACGGCCTCGGGGAGGCGGTCCAGCGGGATGTTCAGGGCACCGGGCACGTGCCCGGAGGCGTACTCGCCGGGGGCCCGCACATCGATGACGGTGAACTCCGCGAGACGGGCGGCGGCCTGGGCGGGGGAGAGGGAGACGGGGCTGGTCACGAGCAGTTGATTCCTTTCGTTCACCGGGGCCGAGGAGGGACTCGGGCTCTCCTGCCCCATTCGGTTAGAATACCCCTTGGGGTATCAGGAGGAGGATGTTGTGGAACTCGACATGGCGGCCGACGAACTGAAGTCGGTTCTCAACCGCCTTCGCCGCGCGCAGGGCCAGCTCGCCGGGATCATCAGGATGATCGAGGAGGGCCGGGACTGCGAGGACGTCATCACGCAGATGGCAGCCGTTTCCCGGGCGCTCGACCGGGCCGGTTTCGCGATCATCGCGACGGGCCTGCAGCACTGCATGGCCGACGGCGGCAGTGAGTCCGCGGACCGGGACCGGATGCGGGCACGGCTGGAGAAGCTCTTTCTCTCGCTGGCCTGACCGAGGAGCAGAGGGCGATGCCGCGAACGGGGCGCTCACCGCCCGGTCCGGCGCGTTGTGCGTGGTGAGGCGGCTCACGACCTCACCCGCGATGGAGAGCGGGCTCCCGACGCCCTGCGACTCCGCCTCCGGTGTTGTCGTCGGTCAACGCCGCTCCGCGTCGCTTCCCTCCTCCGCCTTGGTTTCGGAGCCGTATGACGCGGCTCGCTGATCCACTCTCCATCGCGGGTGAGGTCGTAACCTGCCGGCATGACGGAGCAGCTGACGCCCATGCCCGCGGACTGGCGGCGTGCCCTCGCCGTGGTCGCGCACCCCGACGACCTGGAGTACGGCTGCGCGGCGGCGATCGCGGACTGGACCGATGGCGGGCGCGAGGTCACCTACCTCCTCGCCACCCGCGGCGAGGCCGGTATCGACTCGCTCCCCGCGGAGGAATGCGCACCACTGCGCGAGCGGGAACAGCGGGCGAGCGCGGCGGTCGTCGGCGTCACCACCGTGGAGTTCCTGGATCACCGCGACGGAGTGATCGAGTACGGGATCCCGCTGCGCCGCGACATCGCCGCGGCCATCCGCAGGTACCGTCCCGAACTGGTCATCACGCTCAACCACCGCGACACCTGGGGCGGCGTCGCCTGGAACTCCCCTGATCACCGGGCGGTCGGCCGTGCCGCCCTGGACGCCGCGGCCGACGCGGGCAACCGCTGGATCTTCTCGGAGCTGACCGGGGCGGGGCTCCCGCCGTGGGACGGGGTGCGATGGGTCGCGGTAGCGGGGTCGGTCACCCCCACCCACGCCGTGGACGCGACGCCCGGACTGGAGCGGTCCGTGGAATCACTGCTGGCGCACCGCACGTACATCGAAGGGCTGACGGATGAGAACCCCGAGGCTTACTGCCGTACCTTCCTGACCGGACACGCGCAGTCCGCGGCCGAGCGGTTCGGGGGTCGCCCCGCCGTCACGTTCGAGCTCTTCGCCCGCTGAAAGCGGGCCCCGGCAGGGCAAAGCTCCAGGTCCAGGTGTTGATGTTGTCCAGACCATTGACATGCAAGCGACATGATGTTGAATTCGGTGTCGTTGTGTTGTGCGACTCCGGTGACTTGAGTGACCAATGGAGGACCTGTGACGCCTCGCCCATCCCGTTTCACCGCGCTCGCCACGGCGGCGACCGTGCTGGCCGGCGGTCTGCTGGCCGCGGTGCCGCCCGCCCAGGCAGCCGACGGCCCCGGAACCGCCGCACCGGCGAAGTCCGCGGCGGGGCAGCGGACCCCCGCCATCACGCCGACCCCGCAGTCCGTGCAGAACCGTCCCGACCGGATCACCATCAGCCCCGCCGTCACCGTGGTGGCGGGCGCAACCGCCGACGAGCCGACCCTCAAGGTGGTGGAGAGCGCGCTGCGCCGGGCCGGTGCACAGCGCGTCGTGCGCAGCGACAGACCCGGCACGAGCGGGCTCACCGTCCATGTCGGTGACTCCGCCGCGCTCGCGGCCCAGCACCTCGACGGCCCGTCCGGACTGCCCGCCGACGGCTACGTGCTCGGCATCGGCGCCGACCACATCGTCCTCGCCGGCAAGGACACCACCGGCACGTACTACGCCGCGCAGACCCTGCGTCAGGTTCTGCCGCAAGTGAAGCATCCGGGTGCGAAGGTCGCCGGACTCGCCGTACGCGACTGGCCCGGCACCGCACTGCGCGGCGTCATCGAGGGCTTCTACGGCACTCCGTGGTCGCACGAGGCCCGGCTGGACCAGCTCGACTACTACGGCGAGCACAAGATGAACATCTACGTGTACTCGCCGAAGGACGACGCGTATCTCCGGGCGAAGTGGCGCGACGCCTACCCTGCCGACCAACTGGCCCGGATCAAGGAGCTCACCGACCGGGCCGTCGAACGGCACGTGGAGTTCACGTACGCGCTCTCGCCCGGCCTCTCCGTCTGTTACAGCTCGGACACCGACGCCAAGGCCCTGGTCGACAAGTTCCAGACGATCTGGGACATCGGCGTACGGACCTTCGCCATTCCGCTCGACGACATCAGCTACACCGACTGGAACTGCGCCGAGGACAAGGCGAAGTGGGGGACCGGCGGGGGTGCGGCGGGCGCGGCGCAGGCCTATCTGCTCAACCGGGTGAACAAGGAGTTCATCGCCACCCACCCGGGTGCCCAGCCGCTCCAGATGGTTCCCACCGAGTACTACAACGTCTCCGCGTCGCCGTACAAGAAGGCGCTGGCCGAGCAGCTCGACCCCGGTGTCCTGGTCGAATGGACCGGCGTCGGTGTTGTCGCACCGACCATGACCGTCGCCCAGGCCGAGGCCGCCCGCACGGTCTTCAACCACCCGATCCTGACGTGGGACAACTACCCGGTCAACGACTACGCGACCAACCGGCTGCTGCTCGGCCCGTTCAACGGACGGGAGAAGGGCCTGCCCGGCAAGCTGGCCGGGATCACCGCCAACCCGATGATCCAGCCGTACGCTTCGAAGATCGCGCTCCATACCGTTTCCGACTACGCCTGGAACGACGCCGCGTACGACCCGCGCACCTCATGGAGCGAGGGGCTGAAGGAGTACGCGGGCGGCGACCCCCGTACCGAGAAGGCGCTGCGGGCCTTCGCCGACGTCAACTACAGCTCCGCCCTCAACAAGGACCAGGCCCCCGAGCTCGCGGCCGAGTTCGCCCGCTACTGGGAGTCCGGCGACGCCGCGCGGCTCACTTCGGTACTCGGTGCGCTCGGCTCCGCACCCGGCCGGTTGCGCGGCAGCCTTCCGGACCGCGGCTTCATCGCCGACTCCGGTCCCTGGCTGGACGCCACCGAGTCCTGGGCCACCGCCGCCCGTACCGCCCTGCGCATGGTCGAGGCGGCCCGCGCCGGAAAGGGCGCGCAGGCCTGGGAACTGCGGCAGCAGCTGCCCGCGCAGGTCGCCGCGGCGAAGTCGTTCACCTACACCGGGCTGGACGGCCGCAAGGTGCCGGTCCTCGTCGGTGACGGCGTGCTGGACCGGTTCATCGACGCTGCGAGCGCCGAACACGACCGGATTCTCGGCGTGAGCGGCCGGCCCTCGGCAGCGACGAGCCTGGGCACGTACCAGAGCAACACGGTCGCCCGGATGCTGGACGGCGACGACTCCACCTACTTCTGGAGCGACCGCGCGCCCGCCGCCGGCGACCAGGTCACCGTGGACCTGGGCCGGGTGCGGGACATCGGCGACATCACCCTCGCCATGGCCAAGCCCGGCAGCACCGACGACTACCTCCACCAAGGCGTGCTCGAATACTCGGCCGACGGACAGAACTGGCAGCAGCTCACCGCCTTCTCCGGAAAGCCGGACGTCACCGCGACCGCGCCCGCCGGAACGAAGGCCCGCTATGTGCGGGCGCGGGCGACCGCCGGCCAGGACAACTGGCTCGTCGTACGGGAGTTCGGCGTTCCGGCCGAGGAGGGTGCGGTCACCGGAGGCCCGCCCGCCACGGCCGGATCCTCGCTGCGGGCCGCGTCCGACGGGGACCCGGGCACCGTCTACCGGGCGGCCCGCGCTCCGGAGGCCGGGGAGGCGCTGGAGATGGGGTTCCTCGCCGCGCGCCCCGTGCGGTCCGTCACCGTTCTGCAGCCTGCCGGGTCCGCCGGGCGTGCCGACATCCAGCTGCGCGGCACCGACGGAAC
Organism: Streptomyces sp. NPDC057543; assembly: GCF_042801895.1. NCBI lineage: Bacteria > Bacillati > Actinomycetota > Actinomycetes > Kitasatosporales > Streptomycetaceae > Streptomyces > Streptomyces sp. NPDC057543. The sequence continues at coordinate 9,368 of NZ_JBHVFF010000316.1, forward strand.
GTGGC
>NZ_JBHVFF010000317.1:0-9263 GCF_042801895.1 Streptomyces sp. NPDC057543
GCTGCCGACGCTTGTCAGCGGCCGCGTGCGGCAGACTTGGCGAGTTGTCAGCTGGTGCGGTTCACGGGAGCTGTCGGATGGCGAAGGCGTCGTAGACCATCCATGATCCGCCGGTTGTGGTGATGGTGACGGTGTTGTCGCCGGCCTTCAGGTTGGCGGCGGGCAGGGTCACGTTCAGCGTGGACGGCTTGGTGTTATTAGCCGATGAGGTGCCACCGCCGCCGCCGGCCGGGGTCTGGACGTTGCTCACCGCGGCGCCATTGAGTCCGATCGCGAGCGCGGGCGGCGCAGTGGGGTGGGTGTCCTCCAGCCAGGCGGTGAACGTCAGATCGCTGCTCGGCGCAGTGGAGAGATTGAAGCTCAACGTGAACGTGTGCGACTTGCTCTTGGCCCAGGTGTCGAGAGGCCCGGGCTGGATGTAACTCCAATCGGTGGCCGGGTTACTCACACCCGCAGTGAAGGTGACGTCATTAGGGAACGTCGACGGATAGGCACTGTATCGATTCGGGCTCAGCGCGAACTCATGACTGCTGGCATCGGTCTCCCCGACCATCGTGATCGGCTTGCCGACGGTCGCCGACACAGTGCTGCTCGCAGTGGGGAACTCCCCGTTGACGGACAGTGTGACCGTCGCACGGCCGAACGCGTCCTTGGCTGGGGTGAGGGAGAACGTGACGGTCTTGGACTCCCACGCATTCAGGGAAACGGGCTGCGGCACGCTTGCCGTCCACCCGGACGGCACGTCCGCCTGCACCGTAACGTCCGTGCTGCGGGCCGTATTGCTGGTGACATTCACCCGGACAGATGTGGAGTGCCCGGCGACCAGATCCAGGCCCGCGGGATTAGCTGCGGTGGCATCGACCGGGTTGTACCCGACGCGGATCGTACTGGCCCCCTCGTCACTGCTCTTCGCGTTCTTGTAGGTGGCCTGCGCGGACAGTGCCTGGTCACCGGACTTTGCGTCCGCCGGGGCGGTGACCGCCCAGGTGGTCTTCACCGACTGGCCGGGCTTGAGTGTGGCGACCGTGGTGGGCGAGGTGGCTTTAGCCGTCCAGCCGCTGGGCACGGTGAGGTTGGCGGAGGCCTGCGAAAGCGCCACGGGGCTGACGTCGTTGGTGTAGGTGGCCGTCACCGTGGCGGTGCCGCCGGGCTTGACGAACGAAGGCCTGTCGACCGTGAGTGAGTTGTGCGCGTTGTAGCCGGGCGCGATCCACTTCTGGCTGGTCGTGCCGTCGCAGTCCCGCAGCTCCGCCGGGGTTCCGTTGGCGATGTCCGAGCCGGGGACGGTCAGGCAGCGGCCGGATGCCGGGTTGCGCAGGGAACCATTGGTCTCGGGCTGCCAGCTCTGCACGGGGGTGCCGTCACAGTCGGCGAGTCCGGTCTTCCCGTCAGCGGTGGCGGTCAGGCACTTGTCGGCGTTGCGGATCGTGCCGTCCGCGTGCCTGACCCACTGCTGGTTGGCAGCTTCTTCGCAGTGCCACAGGCCGAGCTTGCCTGGCTCCGCCGGGTCGGTCTGGTGGTTCTCCAGACATCGCCCGGCCATACCCTCCAGGCGCTCGGTCCGCGACGTGTCCCACACGTCAGTGATCGTCGAAACGTCCGGGTCGGCCGTGTGGTTGATGTGGTCCAGGCCGTACATGTCCAGCAGCGTCTTCAGCACGTTGTAGTGCGTGATGTGCTCGCTGTACTCGCCGGCCTTGGCCATCGGCCCGACCATGATCGTCGGGATGTGGTTGGACGGGGTGAAGTCGTCCTCGTCCCAGGTCAGCACGAACAGGCTGTTGTGCGTCTTGGCCCACTGGATGTACGAGTCGAAGGTCTTCTTGATGAAGGCGTCGCCCTGCGCGAGGGTCCCGTCATGCATGCTCTGCTGGCCGTTGCCCACGTAGAAGGAGACGTTGGGCAGGTTTTCGAACCCCTCCGGCGTGGTCGGGAAGTCCTCCTGCCGCTTGTCCATCGGGTTCAGGTTGCCCGGGACACCCGGAATATTCTTATAGCGGAGCCACTGCGTGGGCTTGCCCTGGTTGGCGTAGTCCGCGAAGGTGTACCCGTGGGTCACCAGCTGGTTGGGCAGGTTGTCGGTGTCGACGGACTGCGGCTCCGGCCAGTCGCTGGTCTTCACGATGTCCGAGGCGGACAGCAGCGAGTAGTAGTTCGGCAGGCTCGGGTGCGTGAGACCGTACGAGTTGGTGAACGACGCACCCTGGGCTTCCAGGGACTTGATGTACGGCACCTGGTCCTGGGGCTTGGTCGACGGGTTGTTGAGAATGTCGTCGTAGCCCTTGTTCTCCATCATCACCATGACCACGTGGTCAGGCCTGGGAACCGCGGTGGATCCCACGACAACCGAAGACTTGGCGTCCGAAGACCCGGCGTCCGGGGTCGCCGCAGCAGCGGAGACGGCACCCGGAAGGGCGATGCATGCCAGCAGGGCCGAGGCCATCAGGCCTCGAATGCTTGAGCGCGGTATGCGCATCTGGTGCTTCCTTGTTAGGGCGACAGCACACCGGCCGACATCGCGACCAAGCTCACCGGAAATGCGAACGGTGGTGTTTCCACTGTGCTTTCGCGTCCATTCATGGCAGCCAGGAGCGTAGATACACCCCACTTCTGACGCGGTAACGATCAGTGAACTTCCCTCAAACACGGCCAGGCAGAGACGGGTCACCCGGCGCGCGGTTGCGGACGTGATCGGTGTGTCGGATCCTGCCGCTGATCGAGCCGGCCTTGCTCGTGCCGACCAACGATCTGGACCCCTTACCCAGCGCCCCAGCAGGAGATGAACTCCTCCGGGCTGTCCTGGCAGTGGCTGCCAGCACTCCCGCCCGGGCGGGTACTCCCAGGGCGGGGCTGGGCAACAGCCCAGCCCCCCGCGCGTTGGTCCGTACGGCTACGCCCCCAGCGCATGCCGATGGCGGATAGCCTCTCCACCCGGTCCGGCGACAGCGTCGCCGCCCGCGAGTGCCGGACGCCATCGTGGCGGTCCGCGGATACCTCTGGTACTTCACGACGGTCGCCGGATACGCCGTGGCAAGAGGCAGGTGCACGACCGTCAACTCTGGCGTGACACGCTTCGGGTCCGGATGCATCCCCATCCCTCCGACCATCTGGACACGCCGGTGTTGAGACAACCGACCGAGAGCGCGAGACACTGTCTCGCGTTGACCGCCGAAGTCGTGGCTGCAGCTGTCACGGCCACCCTGGCCGTCGCTCTCGCCGTCCAGCACGACACCGTACTTGCCGTCATCTTCGCTGTGGGCTCCGCCTCGTTCTCGTCGACGCGATACGCCGGATCCGCTGGCTTTATCGAGCAGTAATGGGTTCTGGCTCACTTTCCGTGAAGCGTGCGCCGTGGGTGACGGTTGGAGGCCATCCTGGCCGTCGGGAAGTTGCCTGAAAATTATCAGTGGCGATCTTGGATGGGCTCAGAGTTTGGGTCCGTGGGGGAGACGGTGCTCCGGCTGGAGGAGCTGCTGTTCCCGTCGATCGTGGATATCGCGGTGCTGTCGGTCGACGTGAACGATGAGGCGGTACTGATAGAGGCTCGATGCACGTTGGCCGGGGCCAACTGCGCTGGGTGCAAAGGCTGGTCGGAGCGGGTTCACAGCTCCTATCTGCGGTTTCCTGCTGACGTACCCAGTGCGGGGAAGCGGGTTCGGCTGTGTCTGCGGGTCCGCCGGTTCATCTGCGGGAACGCGTCGTGCGAACGGCGGACCTTCGTCGAACGGATAGCCGGGCTGACGCGGCGGTACGGCCGGTGGACCAAGCGGCTGCGGTCGACACTGGCTGCGGTCGGCCTCGCGCTCGCCGGCCGGGCGGGCGCCCACTTGGCTGGTGTCTTCGGAGTGGCAGTCAGCCGCAGCACTGTGCTCCGGCTGGTCGAGGCCTTGCCCGATCCCGATCCACCGGTGCCGCGGGTGGTCGGCGTCGACGAGTACGCGACGCGCAAGGGCCGCTTCTACGGGACGGTTCTGGTCGACGTCGAAACCCGGCGCCCGGTGGACCTGCTGCCTGATCGGAAAGCATCCAGCCTGGCCGCGCGGCTGGTTGAGCGTCCCGGCATTGAGGTCGTTTGCCGCGAGCGCGCGCCGTTCTTCGCGGAAGGAGTCACCGTCGGGGCGCCCCAGGCGATCCAAGTCGCAGACAGGTGGCACTTGTGGCACAACCCGAGTGAGGCGGCGGAGCGATGCGTGGCCCAGCACCGCAGTTGCCTCGGGGTCCTGGCTCGCGAACCAGCCGAGTCCGCGGTCGTGGCTTCACCTTCCGAGACAACCGGCTCGCCATGGCCAACAGGGCACCGGTTCGCCGACCGCATTCGGGACAGGCATGCCATCGTGCACACGCTGCTGGAGGCCGGCCACAGCCGACGCTCGATCGGTCGCCAGCTCCGCATGACTCACCGCACCGTCAAGCGCTTGGCAGACGCCGTTGCTCCTGAAGACCTCTTCCAGGGGCAGTGGCAAAATCGCCCCACGGTCCTCGACGAGTACAAGCCTTACCTGGACGACCGCTGGAACCAGGGATACGCCAACGCCTGGGCGTTGTGGGAGGAGATCGTGCCGTTCGGCTACAAGGGCAGCTACCAGCGAGTTCGCGCCTATCTGCGGGAGAAACGCCTTTCACCTGGACCGGTTTCCGCCAGGCCGCCGTCCCCTCGAACTGTCTCCGGATGGATTCTGCGACACCCCGAAAGCCTCACGGAGAGCGAACAGTTACGACTCAAGGCTGTGCTGGCCCACTGTAGGGAGCTGGACGCCCTCACCGGGCATGTCCGGTCCTTCGCCCAGATGCTCATCGAGCGCGAGGGCGAGCGATTGTCGGAGTGGCTCGACGCCGTCCGGCAAGACGACCTGCCGCCCTCCACACCCTCGCCGCAGGCATCGACCGCGACCGGGACGCCGTCATCGCTGGCCTCACCCTGCCCTGGAGTTCCGGCGTGGTCGAAGGACACGTCAACTGGATCAAGATGCTCAAACGCCAGATGTTCGGCCGAGCCGGCTTCGATCTCCTCCGCAAGCGTGTCCTGCTCTACACGTAGGGCAACGCTTGCGAGCCTGCCGCAGGTGCTGGCAGACGAGCCTCAGGTCGCTATGTGTCGGGTGAGCTCGTGTGACTTCTGCTGCAGTGCGGCTGTCCACTCCTTTGCATGGGTATCCGAAGCCGTCTTGAGATAGCGGCTCTCGGCGCGCTCGGCCGCCTGCCAGTTCACCTCGATGTTCGCTTTCTCAGCCAAGGCCAGCACCGTGGCAACGAACCCTTCGGACAGGGTGGCCATGATGGCGTGCCTGGTTTTGCTATGCCAGGCGAGCAGGGCGTCGACGAACGCTGCGAATGCGATGGGGTCGATCTGACACTCGTCAGCTTCCATGGGGCCGATGCCGGATGGCAGACCCACTTCGGTTTGATAGACGGTGACCTGGCTCAGGAACAGCCGGGACGCCCCGTTGGACGGGTTCCACAGGGTTTGGTCGCCCAAGTCGTAGTAGTGGCTCACGTCAGCCTCTCACTGCTGGTCATAGGGGGTCGACGCTACGGTCAGTCAGCCCTCCACGGAAAGTGAGCCAGAGCCTGAGTTTGGGAGGCACGGGGGCTCTTGCCAGGGCAGCATCGGGATGCTCTTGGTGAAAGGTGCTGGTCATGTCGCAGATGTCGAAGGTCGAGCTGTACGCGGCGATCCGGCGTGACCATCGCGGCGGCATGTCGATGCGGGAGCTTGAGCGCAAGCACGGCGTGACCTGGCGGACGGTGCGGAAGGCGTTGGATTCGTCCTGGCCGGAGCCTCGCAGGAAGCTGCCTCCGCGGGCTACGACTCGGGATCCGTACAAGGCGGTGATCGACGAGATCCTGCGGGCGGATCTGGATGCGCTGCGCAAGCAGCGGCACACAATCACCCGGATTTTTCATCGGCTGGTCGAGGAGCACGGGGCGGACGACTCCTACGCGGTGGTGCGTTACTACGTTGCCAGCCGGAAGCCCGAGATCCTGGCGGTGCCCGGCCCCCGCACCGCGCCGGAGGCGAAAATCGCCCGAGCGGCGGCGGAGGGTGCGGCCGGGGCGACGTCGCCGGGCGCGGGCCAGCCGGCGGACCGCGCCCAGGGGCGTCCGGGTCCTAACTGTTGCCTGCAAGCAGGTTCTTGACGCCTTGTACTAGCCGCAGCAGTGGACTTCGTCGGCGACGGCAAACATGCCGACCGCGACAAGGCCACCGTCGGGCGGGAACCGCGCACGTCGTCGCCGGCCTGTTCGACTGAGCTAACTGGGATCGGGTTCGTCGTGGATGGTCAATGCTCCGGCGAGGTCGAGGTCGGCGACGGTGCCATGTGCTCCGGCGCGGACGAGCAGCACTGCACCGAGCGCGGTGCTCCAGAACGTCCTGGCTTCCACGTTGAGCGGTCGACGGGCCCTCCAGCCGCGACTGTCGATGAGCTGGCTCACGAAGCGCTCGGATTGCCGGAACAGCAACTGGAGGTGCTTGTCGACCACGGGGGCGAGTTCGGGCTTGGAGATCCCGGCGGCGAGTGCTCGCGTGACTGACGGGAGCGAGGGCATGGCCAGTACGGCGCGGGCGATGTTGTGCCGAAATGTCGCCGCATCGGGGGCTTGGCGACCGATGCGCTCAATCCGTCGGGCGTCGTGCAGCAAGCCGAGAAAGGCGGCGTGCACGAGGAGCGAGTCCTTGGAGCCGAAGTGGTAGGTGACCTGATTGGGGAAGACGCCTGCCGCGGTCGCGATCTCCGCGACGCTCACCTCAGCGCCGGGCCGTTCCATGCAGAGCCGTGCAGTTGCCTCAATCAGCCGGTGCCTCGTCGCGCGACCGCGGTCACGCGACCGAGCCAACGTTGTTCGAGCTTCGGTTCGCTTCTTCTCCACAGCGAAATTGTATGTGATACAACAAGGGTGTTCGCTTGTATCGCATACAAGAAAGGTTGAGGGGCATGCACCGGACTGAAGTCGTCGTGACCGGACTCGGCGCGATCACACCACTCGGGGCAGACGTGGCGTCCACCTGGGACGCCCTGCTTGCCGGCGAGTCCGGCATCCGCGGCGGCGTCCTGCGTGGCCACGAAGATGCCGGCCTTCCCGACACCGTCGCGGGGACGATGGCGATCGACCCCGCCGAGTTGCTGCTGCCGGTGCAGGCCAGGCGGCTCGACCGCTCGCAGCAGGCGGCCTTGGTCGCGGCGGCCGAAGCCTGGGCCGATGCCGGTGCCCCGGAGGTGGACCCGGACCGGCTCGCATCGGCGATCGGCACGGGCATCGGGGGCGTACGGACGCTGTTGAAGGAAGACGACGTACTGGAGGCGGCCGGGACACGGCGCGTTTCGCCACGCACGGTCCCGATGCTCATGCCCAATGCGGCGGCGGCGCTGATCAGTATCGAATACGGTGCACGGGCAGGTGTCTACACGCCCGTCTCGGCGTGCTCTTCCGGTGCTGAGGCGATCGCCCTGGGGGCCAGGCTCATCCGTGCCGGCGAGGCCGACGTGGTGATCGCGGGCGGGACCGAGGCCGCGATCACACCGATCACCGTTGCCGGCTTCGCCCAGGCACAAGCACTGTCGCGGCATACCGTCGAACCCGCTTCTGCGTCCCGGCCGTTCGCCGCGGACCGCAGCGGCTTCGTCCTCAGTGAAGGCGCCGCTGTCGTGGTGCTGGAAAGCGCCGAGCATGCCAGCGCCCGGGGCGCGCGCGTCCGCGCGGTGCTCGCTGGCGCTGGGATCGCCGCCGACGCTCACCACATCACGGCGCCCGCTGCCGACGGCTCCGGTCAGATCTCGGCTATGCGGAAGGCCCTCGCGCAAGCCGGTTTGGCTCCCAAACAAATCAGCCACATCAACGCCCATGCCACCGGGACTCCGGTCGGCGACGTTGCCGAGGCGCACGCGATCGGGGAGGTCTTCGGCCGCGCCACCGTGACAGCCCCCAAGGCGGCGCTCGGTCATCTCTTTGGCGCAGCCGGCGCGATCGAAGCGCTCATCGCCGTCCTCAGTGTGGAGCACGGCGTCATCCCGCCGACCCGTAACCTCACCGCGGCCGGCGTCGGTCCCGACATCGATCTCGATGTCGTCGCAGAGCGACGAGACGTCCCCCAGGAGGCCGTGCTCAGCAATTCCTTCGGCTTCGGTGGGCAGAACGTCTCGCTCATCGTCACCGGCGCACGGCACCATGCGTCCCGGACGGCCTCGACGACACCATGACCCACGCGAACGCACCGTTGTCCGTGGAGGGTCGCCGCCGATTGATCGAGCGTTGCAAGACTCGTCCGAATGCGCATGTCGCCGCAGAGATGGGGATTTCCCGAGCAACGGCGTCGAAGTGGGTGAACCGGCACCGGCGACACGGCGAACTCGGGTTGATCGATCGAAGCTCGACGCCGCATCATCAGAGGGCCAGCCGTTAACGGCCGGCCCTCTGATCCCCGAGGCTGGCCTCCTGGTGAACTTCCCAGCGAACAAGCAAGGGCCAGAGTCGCACGCGCGGTTACTCTCACAAACGTTCCTTTGCCGGAGCGAGATCGACAACGGTCCGCCGAACCCCCGCTGATCCCGGATCGGTTCTCAGAACCCGTTCTCACTCAGAAGAGGGTTGCACCCCCCTGCTGAGACTTGCATTGTGCGAAAATCCGGGCCCATGACGGACCCTTGGCACCCTTCCCCAATCGACCGGTCGGGCGCCGCCGAATGGGCCGACTTCCGCGACCACTTCAGCCTGCGCAACGTCGCTCCGGGCGCTGGCGGAGGGCCTACCGCACCCCCTGCCAGCACGAGCATGCGTGCTTCTCTGAACTTCGAAGTGATCAGCGTTGTGTGTCGAGGTCGGTCAGATGGCGTTGATCGCCGCGGATGCTCGCTCCGTACGAGTCAACGCTCTTAGCAACGCGGCTTGGCCGTGCCGTCCAGCGGCGAGTCGAGCCAGTAGCACGAGCACGGGATCGAAGGCGGCGTCTGGGAGATCTTGCGTGGTGACTCCCACGCTGACAGCGAGATCGTCCATGTGCACGGCGCCGAGCTCCAACATCCGCGTGACCAGAAAATCGTCGGGACGTAGCGCCCATCCCGTCTGCGGCATGAACACGGCCTGGGCATAACCACGAAGGGTCCGCTGGCGGCGATGAGCAGTCCGGCCAGGGTCGGCCCCATGGCGCGGGCGATGTTGACGTTGAGGCTGTTCAGGGCTGCCGCAGCCGGGATCAAGTCGCGGGGGACCAGCTCGGGCTGGATGGTCCGCCTCGCGGGGCCACGGCGGGTTCGCCGAGGCGACGG
>NZ_JBHVFF010000318.1:0-9223 GCF_042801895.1 Streptomyces sp. NPDC057543
ACGTAGGACGGCGAGAACCTGAACACGCACCACCGCGGGCCCTTCGGGCGTGACCGGCGCCATCCGCCACGCCCTGGCGCTCAACCTGCGCCACCACGGCCAGCAATTCGGCGCGGACAATCTGCGCTGGTCCGACCTCGACGAGGACGTGATCACGCCTGGCCCATCCACGTCCGAAGGCGTGGGCTGAACTCCTGCTGACGCCTGCACGAGGCTCTGCGCGAACCGCTGCCGGAAGGGTTCATCATCCTCGATGGCACCCTGATCGCCATCGACCGCATCGCGGAGGATGAGCCGTACTACCCGATGAAGCACCGTTGCCGGCGCCGGGGTCGGCATCCTCCGCGGCACATCCTCGGTCGTCTACCACCTGGCCAACCTGGAACGGTCCGGTGCGCCGATACGCGACGGCCGCGGCTGGAACACCTTCCGCCGGGCCCCTGGCCGCGCTGTCAGGACTCGACCGGCCGCGGTGAGGCTGTGTCGCGGCAGTGGGGGTCAGCGCCAGTCGGGAGCGCCGGAGGCAGTCGGCGGGAGACTCTCGATCTTCGTCCGCGTCTCCTGCATGACCGCGACGATCCGGGTTCTGTGCTCCTCGCTGAGCCGCGCCACCGGCACCGAGCAGCTGATGGCGTCGGTGGCCGGTGAGTCGTACCGCAGGGCGAAGCCGAAGCCGGCGATGCCGGTCACCGTCTCCTCGTGGTCGATGGAGTAGCCGCGCTCGCGCACTGCCGCGAGGTCGGCGAGCAGCGTGGTGCGTTCGGTGTGCGTGTTCTCCGTCAGGGCCGCCAACGGGCCGCCGGGCAGCGGCAGTCGGTCGTCGGGACGCTCGGCGAGCAGCGCCTTGCCGAGCGCCCCGGCGTGGGCCGGGATTCGCCTGCCGACCCGGCTGATGGTGCGCAGGTACTCGTGGGACTCGCGCGTGGCGAGGTAGACGACGTTCGTGCCGTCGAGCCGGGCCAGATGGATCGTCTCGCCGAGCGCGTCCGAAGCCTCGTCGAGGTAGGGGCGGACGGCGCGCACGTGCGGGTCGCTGTCCAGGTAGCTCGTGCCCGTGTGCAGGGCGCGGATCCCTATGCCGTAGAGGGAACCGGTCGTGTCGGAGCGCACCCAGCCGCAGCCGACGAGGGTCTGCAGCAGTTGGTACATGCTGCTGCGCGGCACGTCCAGTTCCTCGGCGAGTTCGTCCAGACGGGCCGGCCGGTCGCCCCGGGTGGCGAGCAGTTCGAGCAGCGCGACGGTACGGGCCGCCGACTTCACTCCACGGACCCGGCTGTTCTCACGCATGGCCACATCGTAGATCCGTGCTGCCGCACCCCTTGACCGTTTCACGTTCAACCGCTTAGCTCCGCTCTCATACGTGTTCGCCATCTGCATATGAGGATGAGATCTGTTGGGGCGGTTCAGTGCTGCGGCAACCGAAGGCGTCGTTCACCGGCTGCGCCAGGGCATGGGGGACGGGGTGCTGTCCTTCCCTCTCACGAGCTTCCGGGACGACGGCAGCCTCGACCTGGACTCGTACCGGATGTATTTGGCCACGCAGGTGGCCACCGCACCCGGGACGGTGTTCCCGGCCTGTGGAACCCGGGAGTTCAGCGCGCTGGACGAGGACGAGTACCGTGCGGTCGTCGAGACCGCGGTCGAGGTGACGGACGGTCGGCTGCCCGTGCCGCCTGCAGCTCCTCGCGCGCCTCGACGGCGTGTACGAGGACTTCGAGGACGTCGACCAGGGCGCCCATCGGTCATGGGGTCCGGCGTGGCGGGGATCGGCTACGGCTGGGCGCAGGTGCTGCGCTTCGCCCGCGTCGCGCAGGAGGCCGGTGCCGACGCCCCGCTGGTGATGCCGTACTACCTCGTCGAGGCCCCGCAGGACGGCCTGGTCGAGCAGATGCGCCGGATCGCGGCCGGGACCCGGCTGCCGCTGATCGCGTACCAGCGCGGTCAGGTCGCCTTCACCGGCGAAAGCGTGCGCCGGATCGCCGAGATCCCCACGGTCATCGGCCGGAAGGACGGGCACAGCGACCTCGATCGGCTCCAGTGCCTCACCCATCGGCTTCCTCTTCCTCAACGGCGCCGCCACCGCCGAGATCCAGGCCCGCGCGTCGCCACCGTCGGCGTCCCGGCCTACTCGTCAGCCGTCCACGCGTTCGCGCCCGAGATCGCCGGCACCGCCCTGCGCGAAGGCGACGACGCGGCGGTGAACAAGCTGCTGCGCGACCGCGCCGGGGTTACGCCGTGTCCCTGGTCAAGGCCGCGGCCCGGCTGCGCGGATTGCCGGTCGGCCCCGTACGCGCCTCGCTCACCGGCCCCGGCCCGGCCGACCTCGCCGACCTGGAGCGGATTCTCGACACCGGGCTGAACCTGGTCGGCGCCGACCGCCGCCCTACCGCATAAGACCGCCAGACCATTCAGTAGCCAACAGTTCAAAGGGGAACTGACATGCCGCTCCTCGTAGTCGGGATCAGCGTTCTGGTCCTGTTGTTCCTGATGACCCGCCTGAAACTCAACGGCTTCGCCGCGCTCCTGATCGTGGCGGTCGGCGTCGCGCTGGTCCAGGGGATTCCGGCGGCCGGCATCCCGGACGTCCTCTCCGAGGGCATCGGGGGGCAGATCGGCGACACCATGCTCACCATCGGGCTCGGCGCCATGGTCGGCCGGATCATGGGCGACTCCGGAGCCGCCCAGCGGATCGCGGGCCGGCTGCTCGATGCGTTCGGGCCGCGCTGGGTCCAGGTGGCCATGGTGGTCACGTCCATGCTCATCGGCGTGACCATGTTCTACGAGGTCGCCTTCATCATCATCGTGCCCATCGCCTTCACGCTGGTCAGGGTCACAAGGGTGAACCTGCTGTGGGTGGGCCTCCCGATGTCGATCGCCCTTTCCACGATGCACAGCTTCCTGCCACCACACCCCGGCCCGACCGCAGTGGCCGCGACCTTCCACGCCTCCGTCGGCCACACCCTCTTCTACGGCCTCTTCATCGCCGTACCGGCCGGTGCGCTCATCGCGCTCGTGTGGCCGCGCCTGCCGTTCGTCAGGGCGATGAACCCCTCCGTCCCCAACGGCCTGGTCAGTGAGCGCGAGTTCACCGAGGAGGAGATGCCCGGCATGGGCTGGTCGCTGTTCGTGGCTCTCTTCCCGGTGGTGCTGATCGCCGGCGCCGCCGTGATCGACATGGTCACGTCGGGCGAGAACTCGGTCCTGCACGTCGTCGCCTTCATGGGCTCGGCACCGATCGCGCTCCTGCTGACCCTAGCTCTGGCGGCCTGGGCGTTCGGACCGAGGATCGGCCGCAGCATGGCGGACGTCAGTGCCTCCTGCGGCTCGGCGGCTCAGGCGATGGCGATGATCCTCCTGGTCATCGGCGCGGGCGGAGCCTTCAAGAACGTACTCGTCCAGGGCGGGATCTCCGACTACATCAAGGACGTCACGGAAGGCTGGTCCATCTCGCCGATCATCCTGGCGTGGCTGATCGCCGTCATCCTCCGCGTCGCGCTCGGCTCGGCGACGGTTGCCGTCGTCACGGCCTCCGGCGTGGTCCTGCCGCTCCTGGCGGGCAGCGGGATCCACCCCGAGATGATGGTGCTCGCCGTCTCGTGCGGGTCGATCGCCTTCTCCCACGTCAACGACCCGGGATTCTGGCTGTTCAAGGAGTACTTCAACCTCTCTGTCGTCGACGCGATCAAGGTCCGCACCACATATACGACGGTGCTCGCGGTCCTCGGGCTGGGCGGCGTCCTGGCGGGCGAATGGGTCCTCGACGCGCTCAGTCTCTGAGACACCCGGAGCCTCTGAGAAACGTGAAGAACGACTGAAATATTCGATCACCACCCCCCACCCCGCCTCACCCTCGCAACCCTCGCACCCGAGCTCGTACGCAAGGAATCTGACCAGCATGAGCCAGCCGACCATCGCCCACTTCGCCGTGTATCCCGTCGCCGGCCGCGACTGCATGGAGCTGAACCTCTCCGGCGCCCACGGCCCCTTCTTCACCCGCAACATCGTCGTTCTCACGGACTCCGACGGCCGTACGGGACTGGGGGAGGTGCCCGGCGGCGAGAAGATTACCCAAACGCTGCGCGACTCCGAATCTCTGGTCGTCGGCGCGAAGGTGGGCGACTACAAGCGCGTCCTGCGTGAGATCGGAAGCCGGTTCGCCGACCGGGACTCGGGCGGACGAGGTGCCCAGACCTTCGACCTGCGGACCACCGTGCACGCCGTCACCGCCGTCGAGTCGGCGCTGCTCGACCTGCTCGGCCAGCACCTCGGCGTGCCGATCGCGGCGCTGCTGGGCGACGGTCAGCAACGTGACTCCGTACGGGTGCTGGGCTACCTCTTCTATGTCGGCGACCCCGATCGCACGGACCTGGAGTACGTCCGGGAGCGAGACTCGGACGTCGATTGGTACCGCATCCGGCACGAGGAGGCCCTCACACCCGAGGCGATCGTCCGCCAGGCCGAGGCGACGTACGGCCTGTACGGCTTCCGGGACTTCAAGCTCAAGGGCGGAGTCCTGCCGGGCGCTGAGGAGGTCGAGGCCGTACGCGCGCTCAAGGACCGCTTCCCCGAGGCGCGGATCACCCTGGACCCGAACGGCGCGTGGTCGCTGCGCGAGGCGGTCGAGCTGTGTTCGCCGCTGGTGGGCACGCTCGCCTACGCCGAGGATCCCTGCGGGGCGGAGGGTGGCTACTCCGGACGCGAGGTCCTCGCCGAGTTCCGCCGCGCCACGGGCCTCCCGACGGCGACCAACATGATCGCCACCGACTGGCGACAGCTGGCCCACGCGCTGGCCCTGCAATCGGTCTCCATCCCGCTTGCCGACCCGCACTTCTGGACCATGCAGGGCTCGGTGCGCGTGGCCCAGTTGTGCAATGCGATGGGCCTGACCTGGGGCTGTCACTCCAACAACCACTTCGACATCTCGCTCGCCATGATCACGCACTGTGGTGCCGCGGCCCCGGGCGAGTACAACGCCCTGGATACGCACTGGATCTGGCAGGAGGGCCTGGAGCGGCTCACCGTCACCCCGCCACGGATCGTCGACGGCGAGATCGCCGTCCCCGACGCCCCCGGCCTGGGCATCGAACTCGACATGGACCGCCTCCTCGCGGCCCACGAGCTCTATCGGAAGGAGGCGCTGGGGGCGCGGGACGACGCTGCCGGCATGAAGTACCTGGTGCCCGGCTGGGAGTTCGACGCCAAGAGTCCCTGCCTGGTGCGCTAGATACTCCGTCCGGCGGATCGGGCCGGCTCCGGGCAACGGTTGCTTGGCGGCCCTGGTGAGCGGGGCGTGCCCTGCCCCGCGATCCCGGCTCGATCCGCCGGACGGGCCCCAGGAACGGCGGCGCGGTGTGCCGACGAGTCCGGCCGGAGAACCGCGAGGGCCGACGGACACCTCGCCGCCCACTTCGCAGCCCACGAAGAAGTCGGCCTGCTGGCCCACGGCATCACCGGGTTCTTTCACGCCTGAGACGCGCAGGGCGAAAGACGGGGCTCTGGTCGTGACCGGATCTCCCTGACTCCCGAAGGCCGAGTGCCCCGACGCCTCCGAGGCTGATGGACGGGGGCCGGATTCCCGAACGTGGGGATTCGGCCCCTCTCGTGTGCACGCAGCGCAGCATTCGCACGACAAGGTCAGGCGTCGCCGTAGAGAGCCCGCGTCACCTCCGTTGTTCAGGTCGGGTCGCCTGACAGCGGGGGCGGTGCCGTCCCGCGTTCAGGACAGGCCGCAGGCGCCTCGGCCGCGGGCCGGCTGCGCAGGTCCGGTAGTGCGGCTCAACCCTGCTCGACCGCTGGGGCGCCGGGGCCGGCGGGGGCTGCGCTACTCGGGCGGGTACGAGAACGCACGCTGCACCCCAGCCGGTGAGCTGCCGCCGGCTGCCTGAGGCCGCGCACGCGCTCCGCCCGCAGGTCCGATCCGGCCGGGCCCCGCTTGGATTCAACTTCTCGCAGCCAACAATGTGTTGCGAGCATGTCAATTCATCCCTTACGTTTACGCGCGTCAACTCGACCCGCACGCCGTGGATTTGATGGCGCGTCCGTCACCTGCTGACCTCCCCACCGCGACCAGCGCTTGCCAACCGCACACAGCTCCGACGCCCCACTACCAGCCGTCGATGGCCGCACCACTGCCACCCCCAAGCGCGTCGCAGTGTCCCTCCACACCCCCTGGGAGCACCATGCCTGCAGCCACCCTCTCGCGGTTCAGACCCGGTAACACCGGTACCGGCTCCCCGCCGAACGCTCACCTGTGCGGCCGGACTGCTGGCTGCCGTCCTGACCCTGCTGCTCGCGCCCGGCACCGCGGCCACAGCCACGGCCGCCGACGACCGCGGGACCCCGGTGCGCATGACGCACCCGGACCAGGACCACGCCGGATCAGGGCTCCCGCGTCTGAGCACAGGATCAGGATCACTGTCGGCCGCGGTTTCGGCCGCCGTCAGCACGGGTCCGGCCGGCCTCGATGCCAGCGGTTACCAGGGCAGCGTCGACTGGACGTCCGTCAAAAACCAGGACGCCGCCTTCGCCTACGCGACCCACCGCCGGCCGCCGGTTGGCCCACCGTGCACCAGGGGGCCGACGGTGAGCGGGTCAAGACCGTCCAGTACCTGCTCAACGCACAGGGCTCCGCGCTGACGGTGGAGGGCTCGTTCGGGCCCGCGACCGACTCGGCGGTGCGTTCGTTCCAGTCCGCGCGCAGCCTCACCGTGGACGGCATCGTCGGTTCCAACACCCGGCAAGCACTTGTCGCTTGACCTTCGGCACGTCACCAGATGAGGAGACTTCCATGAATCCGGCACGACACTCCGGTCACGGTATCGACCGCCGCGGCCTGCTCCGGGGAGCCGCAGGGCTCACCGCGACGCTCGGCCTGGCAGCGACGGTCAGCCTCGGAACGGCGGGCAGAGCCTCGGCCTACGGCTGGACCCGTACCCTTCAGCAGGGTGCCTCCGGCCCCGACGTGGTGGAGCTGCAGATCCGCGTCGGCGGCTGGGCCGCGTCCAGCGCCCAGCAGACCTACGTCGGCTGGGACGGCGCCTTCGGCCCGGCCACGGCCGCCGCCGTCCAACGCTTCCAGTCCGCCTACGGCCTGGGCGCGGACGGCGTCGTCGGCCCGCAGACCCAGAGTGTGCTGAACAGCCTTGAGGCCGGCGACGGATCGACCGCCCACTTCAACTTCAGCGAGTTCTACTCCAAGGACGGCTCCGGCTTCAACAACGGAAAGGTCGGATCCGCGACGGTCAAGGAGAACATACGCCGGCTGATGTACAAGCTGGAAGCCGTGCGCAAGAAGGCCGGCAACAGCTCGATCACGATCAACTCCGGCTTCCGCAGCATCGCGCACAACGCCGCGTCGGGCGGCGCGTCCAACAGCATGCACCTCTACGGCGTCGCCGCGGACATCGTCGTCTCCGGTCACAGCACCCTGCAGACCTACAGGATCGCCGAGACCTGCGGCTTCTCCGGCCTCGAGGCGTACACACACTCGTGGCAGCACGTCGACAGCCGCGTCCAGTACCCCTCTTACGGCTCCGGCTCGTGGTGGTGGGAGAGCGGCGTGGCGTGATCCGCCCGCTCCGGCACACCTGGCCCGTCCGCGCCGCCATGGCACGGACGGGCCCCCGCGACCCCCGATCCTCGCGTTGCCCGGTATCGCGGCCGGAAGCGACGGTCCGATGATGTCGTCCGTGCTGATCAGCAGCGTGGGTTTGGACGAACTGCACGGCGACACCGTTGCGTTCGCCCCGGGCGGCCCGACGTCCCGTCGGCTGGCGCGGCTGCTGCTGGAGCAGAGGTACAGGGTCCTCGCGCGGTACGTCCCCGGCTCGTCCGACCCGGCGTCCGTGCTCCGCGGGGCGGACGCCGCGGTGTACCGGGACCGGACACCGGCCGGGCCGCGGGTCTACGACCTCGCCGGGCCGTGGCGCGAGTGGACCGGCCTGCCGTTCGTCTTCGCGGTCTGGGCGGTACGCGGCGAGTTCGCCGGGTGCCGACCGGACGCCGTGGCGCCCGCGCACCGCAGTCTCCTCGCCGCCCGCGACCTCGCCGGGGCCGAAAACTCCGAGCTCGCCGCGCGCACCGCCCGCTGGGGCGACGCGACGACACTGGAACGCTATTTCGGCGCCGTGGACTACTCGTTCGGGCCGCGCCAGGTGGCCGGACTCGCGGAGTTCGCCGGCCCGACTGGTCACCGCGCACCCGTCACGCCCAGCCGTGGTGGCGGGCGTACCACCCCAGCTGGATACGGGTGGTGACCCCGGCCTGGGCCATCAGCGACTGGATGCGCCGCTGCACGGTGCGCGCCGACATGTCCAGTTGCCCGGCCACGGCGTTGTCGGTGAGGCCGGCGAGTAGCAGCCGCAGGATGCGGGTGTCCACGGCGTCGATCCCGTGGTGCGGCTCGCCGTAGGGGCGTGCCCGTTCCCACACCGCATCGAAGAGTGCCTGGGCCACATTCGCCAGGCCGCCGCGCAGGACGAGGCTGGGGTCGACTTCGCTGCCGCGGCCGTGCAACGGCAGCATCGCCACCTCGCCGTCGCAGACGATGAGTTTGAGCGGTATCTCTTCGATCGTCCGTACCCGCATGCCCCGGCCGAGCGACTCGTCGACGTTGTCGGCCGCGCCCGGTTTGCTCAGGAAGCTCTGGTCGATGACGGCGCGCACCCGGAGGCCGCGCGCGAGCACGGTCGGCTCCTCGGTGTTGTCCGGGCCGACCACCTGGACATCTCCGGTGACGAAGGTGTCGATCCTGCGCCGGGCGGCGAGTTGGAGCTGGACATACCGCTGCCGCACGGCGACCCGGCCCTCGACCAGCTCCATCAGATCGCGCTGTGCCCGGCCCATGCTGCCGGTGCGGTAGGTCTCGACCAGCTCGGCCACGGCGAGCTCGGCGCGCTGAAGGCGTTCGCGGTGCGCGGCCAGCTCCGCGCCGAGCGCGACTGCTGGTGACGCGGCGGCGTAGTTGCCGTCACCCTGCCGGCCGACCAGGCCGCGGGCGGCCAGCGAGTCCAGTACGGCGACGATCTGCGTACCCGGTACGGCTGCGGCCTCCGCCACTTCGTAGGGGGTGGCGGCCAGCCGTGTGATCAGCACCCGGTAGACGTTCTCCTGGACGGGGGTGAGCCCGAGATCCTCCAGCATCAAAGCCGCCCTCCGGTCGCTGCGCGCTGTCCGTAAGGCGGATTCTCGCAGCTCGTCCGAGTGCGTGATGCCTGGGTACGGA
>NZ_JBHVFF010000319.1:0-9165 GCF_042801895.1 Streptomyces sp. NPDC057543
CCCGTCACCCGTGTGCTTCACGGGTGACGGGCCTTTGTCCTTTCCGCGGCCTTGGCGGGCAGGGAAGCGAGGCGGGCCCCGATCCGACAGCGCACCGAGTCCACCGAGTCCACCTGGTCGGTCTGATCCATCGAGCTCTTTCACGATGGTCTCTCTCCTGGCCCCCCGCCGCCGGGTCCAATCCCTGTGCGTCGCCGCAGAGCTGTGGGAGGCTCCGGCGTACTGAGCGCTGAGCGCCGAAAGCGGCCTGAGGCCGGCGGGCGGGAGGGAGGGCGGGGGTTGCGTTCTGCACTGGTGTGGACCGTGCGACTCAGCGGGGCCGTGGGGTGGATTGCGACCGGGGTCGCGTGCGTCTGGGTACTGGGCATCGCGGCTGTTCCGGCGCCGCGAGTCGGGCCCCTGGCGTGGGGTGCGGTGGCCGCGGGGTGTGCGGTGCTGCGTTGCGGTGCGCTGTGGGCGCTGCGGGATCGGGTTCGGGGGACCGGTGTCCAGCTGCGCAAGGCGGATGCCGGGAGCGGTGTGGGCGAGGTACTCGGGCTCTCGCTCGACTCGCCCTCCAAGGGCTGGGTCAAGGCACGGACAGGCGCGGTGTGGTTCCTCGTCGCCTTCTCCACAGGGGCGTTGTTCGCCGCGACCATGGTGGTGGGTTCGGGGGGCGGGAAGCGCGAGGCGCTGCGGGACGCGGGTGCCGAGGTGAGCGTCGCCACCGTGGTGCAGCGGCCGCGCGCGGTGGAGAAGGACATGAGCGAGGATGTCGTACGCGGCTACTACTCACGCCTCGTCGTCTCCGTGCCCGGTGGCCCCGAGCGGCTCGATGTGAAGGGCGCGTACACCTTCGACAGGCCCCGCAGCGGCTCGACGGTCGACGTGTTGTGGGCGTCGTCCGAGCCGGAACTCGGAGGCTACGTCCACGACGGCAGTGACCTGAGCATGTACGCGGAGGGCCGTTGGGACGCCTTTCCGGGCGGGGCGCAGGGACGGAACGCACGGCTGGCTCTCATCCTTGTTGCATGCGTTGCCGGTGTCTTCGGCCTCGTCCTGACGCTCACGGGAGGCAGCGAGGCGCTTCAGTGGCTGGCCTGGTACCCGATTGCCCGGACGGTCCGCGCGCTGGCGACGGTCGTAGTGTTTCTGGGCTGGCGGCCAGTGCTCATGGGCGTGGAACCAAACGCCGTGGAAGGACTGTTGAGCGTCACGGGCATTCTGCTGCCGATGCTCGTGTATCTGTTCACCTCGGTAGGGACCATCGGCGACGACTGAGCGGGACGGGGCAGCGGGACATGGACCCGCCTACCGGGTGCGGGCACGGGTGCGTCGCGTTCATGGTGTGGTGCGTTCCGCGATGCCGGAGGTTGGGGTCGTCGCCGGCGATCGCGGTGAGGGGGCCGGCGAGTCGGCCAGTGCGGCAGCTGACCGTACCCGTTCGTGGATTTCCCGGGTGATGGGTTGCAGCAGATGCTCCGGCGCGGCCGACGGCGGTACGGGGCGCATCCGGGCGCTGTCCTGCGGGTCGGGGCGGACCAGTGCCAACTCGACCAGGCAGGGCGTGGGTTCACCCCCATCTCTGCCTATCTACGACCCTTCACTTCCGGCAATGCAGCAAGATGACGGTGGTGAAAGAGTAGTCGGAGAGGCACGCTCGTCGTGCCTGGTGATGAACCTCTCCGGTGCCGGGGGCCGCGGTCGTTCTCCCCCGTATTGCGGTTGTGGCCCCTTCAGTCAGGATCCTGTTCCAGGATCCCCGACCTGGCTATCAGATAGCCGAGTTGGGCTCGGCTGCTGCTGCCGAGGGCGGCGTTCAGCTTGGCGACGTGCGCGCGGCAGGTACGGACGTTCATGCCGAGACGACGCGCGATCGAGTCGTCGACATGGCCCTCTACGAGAAGTTGGGCGATGGAGCGCTGAACACCACTGATGCCCTTGGGAGTCGGGTCGTACTTGACCTCTTCCAGGAGGGGGGCCGCGCGGGCCCAGAGCTGCTCGAAAACCTTGACGAGATACTCGACCAGCCCGGGGTGGCGCAGTTCCAGGGCGACTTGGCGATCGTCCTGGGCGGGTATGAACGCAACCGTACGGTCGAAGACGATGAGTCGCTCGATGAGCTCCTCAAGCGTCCGGATCTCCACGTTGTCGTCGGCCATCCGCTCGGCGTAGGCCAGGGTGCCGGGGCTGTGACGTACCGTGTGCTGATAGAGAGTGCGAATGCTGACGCCGCGGTCCACCACGGAGAGGCCCCTTTCCAGGGCTTCGCTGAGGCGGTCTTCGCTACGGCCGCCGCCGGGCTGGACGGTGAGGACTTCGGAGCGGCACTCCGCCGTGGCAAGATCGAGTGCCGCGTTGATCCGGTTGACGCCCTCCAGCACGGTGATCGCGTGTGTGGTCGGTGGGTCCTGTGCGCTGATGTCCATGAACGGCTCGAAGGACTCGGCCAGCAGGACCGAATGTCGCCGGCGCTCCTGGATCTCACGTTCTATGGGGTGCAGGTGCTTGGCCAGAGCGGCGGACGGCGGGACGGGCCGCAGCCAGTCGGCGTCGTCGGGGTCGGGGTGCAACAGGGCGAAGTCCATGAGGCAGGGCGCTGGTTCCACCTCGTTGCGGGCAATGCGTCCCGAGCGCAAAGCACTGGCGTAGAGGCGGCCTCCGGCTTCGCATAGTTCAGTGATCCCGTGAGGATGTGTCAGTTTTGTGTTGCTTGTGACCATATTCTCCACCCCCCATGTTCCTGAACATGCAGGAACATGATGCATCGACTCGGTGGTGTTCGTGTGCCCAGGTGGGACATCGTCTTAGGTGCGGGGGAGAAGAATCCACAAGTGAGGACGAAGCCGACTATGTATAAGCGAATGCTTCGCTCGGCGCTTGCCGCCTCGTTCGTCGCGGCCCTGGGACTCGGGGTGCTGAGCGGCAGCGACATTGCCTGGAGCAGCGGGGCAGCATCCTCGCCGGACGACATTGCCTGGTCCACCCAGGCGTCGGTGCCGGGTGACATCGCGTGGTCCACCCAGGCGTCGGTGCCGGGTGACATCGCGTGGTCCACCCAGGCGTCGGTGCCGGGTGACATCGCGTGGTCCACCCAGGCGTCGGCGCCGGGCGACATCGCCTGGAGCGTCGACGCGGCAGTCGAGCCCGGTGACATCGCCTGGTCCGAACCGACCCATCAGGGCGCATGACCATCCCGCCGGACGACCGGACCTTCCGGCGGGAAATGGCCACGGCCTACCGATCAGGCTGGCATTTCATCGATCTCGTCACTGCCATCCCCCGCTGTGGCGACTCGCTGATGGTCACTCTGTTCGGCGACCCCATCGTTGTCGCACGTGAAGAAGACGACGAAGTGCGTGCCTACCGGTGCCTCCGCAAGCCGCGTGGAGCTCCACAGCCCGTGCGCTGCGCGATTCGGTACGACATGATTTTCGTCAACCTCGACCGGCGGGACCACCAGCTGTTCGAACCAGAGACTATTTCCGCCACCCCCCGCAGTGCCTGAGCGATCCCCCGTCGTTCCATGTCGCTCGGCACTCCCCCACACAACGGCGCCATCGTGACCTGAACACGATGGCGCCGTTGTGCTGCCCCGGGCCCCGGGAAGCGCCGGGAGCCCGAAATCCTGTTTACGTCCTGCCGAGCGCCCGGTCCAGGGCGATCTCTATGACGACGCGGTCCGGGTTCGGTGACGGCGTGCGTCCGTAGCGTTCCGCGTAGCGGCGTACCGCGTCGGCGACCACCTCCGGCTCCGTGCGGACCGTCGCACGGCCCTCCAGCGTCGCCCAGCGTCGCCGGTCGACCTGGCAGACCGCGACCCGGGCGCCTTCCGGACCCGCGGCCAGGACATTGGCGACCTTCCGCCTGCCCTTGCTGGTGATGATCCGGGCCAGCCCGGCCTCGGGGTCGTACGTCACGCCCACCGGCACCACGTGCGGCGTGCCGTCGGGGCGGGGTGTGGTCAGGGTGCACAGGTGGTACTCGCGCCAGAACGCGAGGTAATCGGGGCTCGGATTGGTCACATCGACTGCCATGGGAAACAGGGTAGGGAGTGCGCATCCGTGGCCCGCCCCTGCGGTGGCGGTGGTTCTCTCCGGCCGGTTGACTCGGAGTCGGACTCGAAACCGCACTCGAAACCGCACTCGGAAGAGGCGATGCCGCCGGGTTGAGTGGAATAGACTCAACTTTGTGCACGTTGATTCAGTCAGTGTTGTGGAGAGACCAGTCACCGCAAGGAGGAGAGAGCGCACGTGGACGCCGAGCTGACCAACAAGAGCCGGGACGCCATCAACGCGGCCACCAGCAGGGCCGTGAAGGACGGACACCCCGATCTGACCCCCGGGCATCTGCTGCTCGCGCTGCTCGCGGGCGAGGACAACGAGAACATCATCGACCTCCTCGCCGCCGTCGAGGCCGACCAGATCGCCGTACGCACCGAAACGGAGCGGCTCCTGGGCGCGGAGCCCAGCGTCACCGGGTCGACCGTCTCCCCGCCGCAGCCCAACCGCGAGCTGCTCGCCGTCATCGCGGACGCCGCGCAGCGCGCGAAGGAGCTCGGCGACGACTACCTCTCCACCGAGCACCTGCTGATCGGGATCGCCGCCGAGGGCAGCCGCGCCGGTGAGATCCTGAGCGCTCAGGGGGCCAGTGCGAAGAGGCTGCTGGACGCGTTCGAGAAGAGCAGGGGAGGGCGCCGGGTGACCACACCCGACCCGGAAGGTCAGTACAAGGCCCTGGAGAAGTTCGGTACGGACTTCACGGCCGCCGCCAGGGACGGCAAGCTCGACCCGGTCATCGGACGTGACCAGGAGATCCGGCGTGTTGTCCAGGTCCTGTCGCGGCGTACGAAGAACAACCCCGTACTCATCGGCGAACCCGGCGTCGGCAAGACGGCCGTCGTCGAGGGGCTCGCCCAGCGCATCGTCAAGGGTGACGTCCCCGAGTCCCTGCGGAACAAGCGGCTCGTCTCGCTCGACCTCGGCGCGATGGTCGCGGGCGCCAAGTACCGCGGCGAGTTCGAGGAACGGCTGAAGACCGTCCTCTCCGAGATCAAGGAGAGCGACGGGCAGATCATCACCTTCATCGACGAGCTGCACACCGTCGTCGGCGCGGGCGCCGGCGGCGACTCCGCCATGGACGCGGGCAACATGCTCAAGCCGATGCTGGCCCGCGGCGAGCTCCGCATGGTCGGCGCGACGACGCTCGACGAGTACCGCGAGCGGATCGAGAAGGACGCAGCCCTGGAACGCCGCTTCCAGCAGGTGCTGGTGGCGGAGCCGAGCGTCGAGGACACCATCGCGATCCTGCGCGGCCTCAAGGGCCGTTACGAGGCCCACCACAAGGTCTCCATCGCGGACTCCGCGCTGGTGGCCGCCGCGACCCTGTCCGACCGCTACATCACCTCCCGCTTCCTCCCCGACAAGGCCATCGACCTGGTCGACGAGTCGGCGTCCCGGCTGCGCATGGAGATCGACTCCTCGCCCGTCGAGATCGACGAACTCCAGCGTGCCGTCGACCGCCTCCACATGGAGGAGCTGGCCCTCAAGAACGAGACCGACCCCGGCTCCAAGCAGCGCCTGGAGAAGCTCCGCCGCGACCTCGCCGACAAGGAGGAGGAGCTGCGCGGCCTCACCGCACGGTGGGAGAAGGAGAAGCAGGGCCTCAACCGCGTCGGTGAACTGAAGGAACGCCTCGACGAACTGCACGGCCAGGCCGAACGCGCCCAGCGTGACGGCGACTTCGACACCGCTTCCAAGCTGCTGTACGGGGAGATCCCCGGCCTGGAGCGGGAGCTGGCGGAGGCGACCGAGGCCGAGCAGGAGGCCGCCAAGGACACGATGGTGAAGGAGGAGGTCGGCCCGGACGACATCGCCGACGTCGTCGGCTCCTGGACCGGTATCCCGGCCGGCCGCCTGCTGGAGGGCGAGACCCAGAAGCTGCTCCGCATGGAGGCCGAACTCGGTAAGCGCCTCATCGGGCAGACCGAGGCCGTACGGGCGGTGTCGGACGCGGTACGCCGTACCCGCGCCGGAATCGCCGACCCCGACCGCCCCACCGGCTCGTTCCTCTTCCTCGGCCCGACCGGTGTCGGCAAGACGGAGCTCGCGAAGGCGCTCGCCGACTTCCTGTTCGACGACGAGCGGGCCATGGTCCGGATCGACATGAGCGAGTACAGCGAGAAGCACAGCGTGGCGCGGCTGGTCGGCGCCCCGCCCGGCTACGTCGGCTACGAGGAGGGCGGCCAGCTCACGGAGGCGGTCCGCCGCCGCCCGTACAGCGTCGTCCTGCTGGACGAGGTCGAGAAGGCCCACCCCGAGGTCTTCGACATCCTGCTCCAGGTCCTGGACGACGGCCGGCTCACCGACGGACAGGGCCGGACGGTGGACTTCCGCAACACCATCCTGATCCTGACGTCCAACCTCGGCAGCCAGTTCCTGATGGACCCCCTGACCGAGCCCGAGGTGAAGAAGGAACAGGTCCTGGAGGTCGTACGGGCCTCGTTCAAGCCGGAGTTCCTCAATCGGCTCGACGACCTGGTGGTCTTCTCCGCCCTGTCCGGCGACGAGCTCTCGCACATCGCGAAGCTCCAGATCGACCGGCTCGCGGGGCGTCTGGCCGAGCGCAGGCTCACCCTGGACGTCACGCCGGAGGCCCTGGCCTGGCTGGCCGAGGAGGGCAACGACCCGGCCTACGGAGCACGGCCGCTGCGCCGCCTCATCCAGACGGCGATCGGCGACCGGCTCGCGAAGGAGATCCTCGCGGGCGAGGTCAAGGACGGGGACACCGTCCGGGTGGACCGGGTCGGGGACGGCCTGCTCGTCGGCCCCGCGACCGCGGGAAAGACCTTGTAGCCCCTGTAGACGGCGTACGGGCTTTTCGAAGCCATGTCCCCAGCCGGAAGACCACGCGTCCCGGCTGGGGACTCGTCGTCTGCGCCGCAGTGCAATTGAAGAAGAATTGCGGTGATTTCGGGAGAACGGAAAATCGACCGGTGTCATCGGTGATCCGTTGTTCAACGTCGATATCGAGCCAAACGTTTCGCTCCGTGTCGAGGGGTGGGATCACGTCACCCTGCTCCGCACCAGGCCGCACCGCCCACCCCTGGCAAGGGACACCTGCTCGGGCGCCCGCAGCGCCCACCTGGGGGCACACGAATAATCAGGACACCTCGGCTCGCCCGTCGCGGCCTGCCCACAAGGAGGATTAGAGGCCGAATTCGACAGCCGGTAGCGTGCCCGCATGAACGAGCAGATAGGCGATGAGATAAATCCGGGGACCGAAAAGCCCCGATCCGGCAATCTCTTTCACCTTGGCGAATTCCGTACCCTTTGGGCTGCTTATGCTCAGTCGATCCTGGGTGACCAGTTGGCACGCGTGGCCCTGTCGTTGCTGGTGTTCGAACGCACCGACTCGCCCGGCTGGACCGCGGCCACGTATGCGCTGACCACCTTGCCCGCCCTGCTGTCCGGGGTGCTCCTGTCCGGCCTGGCGGACCGTTTCCCCCGGCGTACGGTCATGATCGGATGCGACCTGGTGCGGACGGTGCTGGTCGCGCTGATGGCCCTGCCCGGGACGCCGTTGCCGCTGCTGGCCGGGCTGCTCGTGCTGGCGCAGCTGGCCGAGGCACCCTTCGGCGCGGCGCAGGGCGCACTGCTGCCGACCGTGCTCGGCGAGCAGAGGTACGAGCGGGGCCAGCGAGTCATGCTGATCACTCACCAGGCCGGACAGCTGGTCGGTTTCGCCGGTGGGGGTGTGCTGGTCGTATGGCTGGGCAGCCACCTCTCCTTGGGTGTGAACGCGGTGACCTTCCTTCTCTCGGCGACCCTGGTCAGGTTCGGCGTGAAGGCCCGTCCCGCGGCGGGTGCCGACGAGCGGAAGCCGCGGCTCGGTGCTCAGGTCGGGAGTGCGGCCGCACTGATCTGGTCGGATCGCAGGCTGCGGTCGCTGGTCGCGCTGGGGTGGCTCGCCGCGTTCGTCGTCCTGCCGGAGGGGCTGGCGGCCCCCTTCGCGGACGAGGTCGGCGGGGGCGCCGCCTCGGTGGGACTCCTGCTCGCCGCACATCCGGCGGGAATGGTGCTGGGTGCGGCTCTTCTGGGGCGGGCTCAGGTCGGGGACGAGTTGCGGCGCCGCCTGCTCGGGCCGTTGGCGGTCGGCGCGAATCTGCCGCTGCTCATCTACTGGCTCGGTCCCGGCGTAGCTGTGGCCGTGCTCGTGTTGATGGTGTCGGGGGTGTGCTCCGCGTATCAGATAACCGCCGGAGCGACCTTCGTACTCCTGACCCCGGTCGGCCAGCGTGGCCAGGCGCTGGGGCTCGCCAGGTCGGGGCTGATCGCCATGCAGGGGATCGGAGTCGCCACGGGTGGCCTGGCAGCGGAGCTGTCCGGGTCGTCGGCGGACACCATCGGTGCGTCCGGACTCCTCGGCGTGTTGTGTGCGATCCCTGTCGCCGTTGCCTGGTCGCGGGCGCGGGAATCCGATGCGGGGACGATTCCCCGGAGGGCGTAGGACTACTGGCCGTCAAACGCGGCTAGGGTCGTCGGAAGGAAACCACGTGCGATCCACAGGAGTACCCAGCGATGTCTATCGATCCTTCCTCGATTCCTAACTTCGGGGGCCGACCCGAACCGCAGGCGGCAGGACCCGAGGGCCCCGTTGTCCCCGACCAGGACCTCGTCAAGCAGCTCCTCGAACAGATGGAGCTGAAGTACGTCGTCGACGACGAGGGCGACCTCGCGGCGCCGTGGGAGGACTTCCGCACGTACTTCATGTTCCGCGGCGAGGACGAGCAGCAGGTGTTCTCGGTCCGTACGTTCTACGACCGCCCGCACGCAGCGGACCAGCGTCCGGTCCTTCTCGACGCGATCGACGACTGGAACCGCCGCACCCTGTGGCCCAAGGTCTACACGCACACCCACGAGCCCGAGGAGGGCTCCGAGGACACCGAGGTCTCGGTCCGTCTCATCGGTGAGGCGCAGATGCTCATCGGTACGGGCGTCAGCCTGGAGCACTTCGTCTCGTCGACGGTCAGCTGGGTGCGCGCCTCGATCGAGTTCGACAAGTGGCTGCAGGAGCGTCTGGGCCTGACGCCGGCCGAGGAGAAGACGGACGGCGGGGACCCGACCCCTTCGGGCGCCTGAGCCCCGCACAGCAGTGACAGCCCGGCCCGGGGCGGCGGTCCTCAGG
>NZ_JBHVFF010000320.1:0-9141 GCF_042801895.1 Streptomyces sp. NPDC057543
CGGTATCCCGGGAGCTGCGGCGCAACGCCGCGACCCGTGGCGGCCGACTGGACTACCGGGCTTCGGTCGCGCAATGGAAGGCCGACCTCGTGGCCCGGCGCCCGAAGACAGCGAAGCTCGCCGCGAACGATCGGCTGCGGGACTACGTGCAGGAAAGACTCTCCGGCCAGGTCAGCCGCCCGGACCGGCCGGACACGTCGGGGACTCCACGGTCCCCGGAGGTTCCGCGGTACCCGGTGGCTACGGCCTGATCGGTCTGGCGGAGCGAGTTGCGGCGCTGGGCGGTCACCTGCACACCGGTACCTGCGGGGGCGGTTGGCGGCTCTCCGCCCGGCTGCCCACCTCCTCACCCGTCCGCCGGTCGGCGTCCGCCTCGTGATCAATATTCTGGTGGTCGACGACGACGCCCTGGTGCGGCTCGGTCTCGTCGACCTGCTGTCCACCGACCCGGAGCTGACCGTCGTCGCCGAGGCGGCGGACGGCCTTGCCGCCGTCGAACAGGCGGTCCGGCACCGCGTCGACATTGCCCTGGTCGATGTGCGGATGCCGCGGATGGACGGCATCGCCGCCACCCGCCGGCTGCGCGCGCTCCCGGACCCCCCGCGAGTGATCACCCTGACCACCTTCGACCTGGACGAGTACGTCTACGATGCGCTCGCCGCCGGCGCGGACGGCTTCCTGCTCAAGGACACCGAACCGCGCGAGATCATCCGCGCAGTCCATGTGGTGGCGGACGGCCAGGGCATGCTGCACCCGGCTGCCGCCCGTCGTCTGATCGACCGCTTCCACCGCGCCGCCCGCCCAGCAGCGCTGGAAGCTCGCACCCGGTTCGAGGGTCTGACACCTCGTGAGAAGGACGTCCTGGCACGGCTCGCGCTGGGCGATTCCAACGCGGAGATCGCGGCGGCACTAGGCATGCGCGAAAGTACCGTCAAGGCACACGTCAGCCGGATTCTCGGTGCGCTCGGTGCCGGTAACCGCGTCCAGGCCGCCCTGCTGGCCCGCGACGCGGGGCTGGGCGGCCACGACTGACCGGTTCGCTGTGGGGAGATCGTCCGTCCGCCGTGGCGTGCCGCCGATCGCTCAGCCGCTCAGGCCGTGGTCGCGGTCAGTGGCCTGCCAGCCAGAAATACCCGGGTTCGGACGACACTGGCAGGCAGTGGCTCTGCTCAGGCGGCCTCACGCGTACCCGTTGCCGTTGGAGTCTCATCGCCGCTGGCTGCGCAAACCTCACCAGGAGTCTTCATACCGGCTCAGTCAGCAGCGAGGATGCGGCAGATGTCGCCCTCGGTGCAGGTAGCGGGGTCGGTTGCGGAGGCGGTGTGGGTCAGCTCGCGCAGCATGGCGCGGGTGGCCTGCAGTTCGGCGATCCGATGCTCGACGTCGGCGAGATGCCGGCCGAGGAGCTCGGTTACGTGACCGCAGGGCGGGTGGCCGCCGTCGCGGATGGCCAAAACGTCGCGGATCTCGGCGAGGCTGAGCCCGGCTGCCTGGGCGGAGCGAATGAAGCCGACCCGGGTCCGCGCATGGGCTGGGTAGTCACGGTAGCCACCCGATGTGCGGGGTGGGTCCGCCAGAAGCCCGGCCTGCTCGTAGAAACGCAGGGTCTTGGGAGTGGTGCCGGTGGCGGCGGCGAGGGCTCCGATGCGCATGCCTTCACCGTAGCCCTTGACCTTCCATCGCAGTGGAAGGTCTAGCGTGGGCCGCATGACCTGGAGGTGCTGCTGATGCACGTGGAGATGTTGACGGTCCCGGATTGCCCGAACGGCCCGGTGCTGCGGGAACGGCTGACCCTCGCCCTCGCGGGCCGCACGGACGTGGAGCTCACCGAGCACCTGGTCGACGACCAGGCGGAGGCGGAACGGCGCGGCATGCACGGTTCCCCGACGATGCTGGTCGACGGCCGCGACCCGTTCGCCGCCCCGGGCGCCGCGGCCAGCGTGTCCTGCCGCCTCTACCGTGGCACGGACGGCCGGGTCGGCGGAGCGCCCTCCGTCGAGGAGCTACGGCGAGTACTCGGCACTCCCGTCACCGGCGACGCGGACCGGGCTGCCGACCGGGCCGGGCAGGGCCGTCTCGCCCCGATCGAGGGTGGCCTTCGGGCGGTGCAACAGGCCGTCCTGCGCTCCTTCGCCACCACCGGTGCCCCGCCCGAGCAGGCCGAGCTGGAGGCGGCGGCCGAGCCCTTCGCCGTACCGGCCACCCGCGTGCTCGCAGAACTGGCCGCCGAGGACTTCCTCACCCTGGACGACACCGGTCACATCCAGGCCGCGTACCCGTTCTCCGCCACCGCCACCGAGCACGTCGTACGGATCGCCAACGGGCCGACGGTGTGGTCGATGTGCGCGATCGACGCGCTCGGCATCCCGGTCATGCTGGGCTCCGACGCCGTCATCACCTCCACCGACCCGGTCACCGCTGCCCCCGTCCGCGTGGAGTTCACCGGCGGAAAGACCACCTGGCAGCCGGCCACCGCGGTGGTCTACTACGGCGCCGGCCCCGACACCGGCCCGGCTGCCGCCGTTTGCTGCGGCTACCTGAGCTTTTTCACCGGGCGCGCGACCGCCGAGCAGTGGACCGGACAGCACACCGACATCAGCGGCGCTGTCCTGGACCAGGCCGCGGCCGAGCGTCTGGGCGCGGACATCTTCGGCCCGCTGCTGGCTGCACCCGCGCAGTGATCGGGATGTTCGGACGCCGGCTCACCGGCTGACCGCCGCCGCTACTGTCCGTTCCGATCCCTCTCCAAGGGCCAATCCATGCCTGGCCCAGGTGCTGTGGATTCTCGACCGGCCCCTCCCTCTCTGCCTTCTTCCGGCCGAAGCGCTACCTCGTCCTCGCCGAGTGGGCTTCCCTGTTTGAGCAGGCCTCGCGAACTGGCAGCGAGGTTCATGCAGGTAAGTTCACTTTTAGGCGGTGCTGTGCGGACACAGCACCAGGTTGCACTCTTTGCGGCGCCTCCGAAGCACCACATACCCGCAGGCCGCGGATCGCTGGGCATGGCTGATACCGCCGCACACAACTCCCACCCGGCCGCTCGGCGAGGACCTCCGTCGTCCGTGGGAGCGACCCGCCGGGCCCGGCTCCTCACAGTGGGCGCGCACCGTGTCGTCCGTGCTCGTCCGAACCTGCGCGGTTCTCCCGAGGGCCGGGCCCGGCACAGCGGCCGCCGCGGCGGTCTTCACCTGCGGCTGCTGGCCAGGCGTGTCGCAGAGGTCGATGACGAAATCGCTGTCCTCAACGAGCAGATCACCGACGCGCTCGGGCACCGGAGGCAGCGCAGGACGCTGACGCCGCGTACCGCCGAGTCACGGACTGTCACCACACGAGCGTTCATCCGCGAACCTCCTGGTCACCGTCCTCAGCGCGGCGGCAACTCGTGTGCGAACGCGTCGGTGATTGTTGATCACAACCTCATGTGTCTGGTGACGGAAAGCGCTGAGAACCAGGAGTTCCACCACAGGCCCCGCCCGTCGGCGGTGACAACCACCGCTGCGAGGCACGCGGTCCTTACCCGAGCAGCACCAGCACGTCGTGATCAGTGCCGGCTCTCCAGCAGGTCCTTGAACTTCTCCAGGTCGGTCCGGACTGTGTCCTCGATCGCGTGGACCTGGGCGAATCCCTTCGGGCCGCCGAAGGTCGCCCGCACGGTGTCCGGGTCGTACTCCAGCCGGACCTGCAACTGGGTGTGCTGGTCGTCCAGCGGGTTCACGGCGAAGGCGGCTTTCAGCTCCGGGCTGTCCACCGTCCAGTCCATCACCTGGCCCTTGCCGCGATCGGCGATACGGGTCTCGAAAACCTGCTCGTCGTCCCCGATCCGGACGTCGAGATGGGCTCGGCTACTGCCGTGCCCGGCAGCACTCTTCACGCCCTCCATGAACTTCGGGTACTCATCGATGCGGTGCAGTTGCGCCCAGACCTCCTGCGCCGGGACATCGACGTTGACCTGTTCTTCGAGCCTGCTCATCGGGAACCTCGCTTCCCGGCCCGGCCGCCCGGGCCATCGGTACTTCCAGCCTGCTCTGCTGCCCGCCCCCCGGCCACCCAGGCCGGTTCTGGCTCAAGTTCCACGATCCGGTCAAGCTCCGTGAGAGCGGTGACGTACAACGAGACGGACGGGACACCGGGGGTCGAGAGCGATGACGGATATCGCTCAGTGCGGAGACCACCACGGTGATGATCGAGGCGCCGACAGAAGCGCTGCCAGGGACGGAGACGCTCAGGCACAGGATCCACACCGTGCGTGAAGAGCATGCCGATGCGCAGCACGTTTGGTTCCTCAAGCGCGATATCGCCCATGTGGTCGACACCGCACGGGAGGCGCTGGAGCCTGTCTCCTTGACCGATCAGTGATTCGTGGCGGGGCTGGTTGGGTCGTGCTCGTATACGAAGACCCTCACTCGGCCGTTCCCGCCACCGTTCAGGTGGGGATGACCATCTACGGACCTCAGGGGGTGGAGGAGACTTTCTCCTGTACTGCGGTCAACTCCAAGACAGGCATCGGCTCGACGTGCTAGAAGGACCTAGTGGTGACAACGCTTCCAGAGATCACCGCCCTGTTGGGCAAACCCCGGTTCAACTGGTCGGATCCGGCTCCGTGGATCGAACTGGAGCAGGAACTCGGTATGCAATTTCCTGCGGACTTCCGTGAGATCGTGGACGCCTACGGTTCGATCGAGATCAACAAGCAGTTGTATCTGAAGCATCCCGCCGGCCATCTTCTGCACAGTCTGGGAGAAAACATCAGGGGGATCTCGAGCTCTGGCGCGAGGAGGACATGGCGGATTTCCAGCCGAGTCCGGTGGGGGCGAACCCCGGGGAACTGATGCCGGTGGCGTCGGCCACGACGGGCGAGGCGGTTTTCCTTCACATTCCTGACAACCCCTCGTCGCCCTGGCGCGTCGTGGTCCAGGAGTTCGACAGTCCGGCCTGGACTCTCTATGAGATGACCTTCAGTGAGTGGTCGCTCGCTTATCTCAAGGGTAGGGACGTGAAGTTGTGTTCTCGCAACTTCGCGCCTGACGGCCCGTTCTACGAAATCCTGCCCTGAAAATGACCGCGGTGGTATCTCCTGTCCTGGTGACAGGAGATACCACCGTGCGAAGATTTACCCGTGATCACCTGGGCCACGTGGTTGATCGCATCGCGGGATTCAGTGGTCTGCTGCGATGACGGACAGCGACTTGATCGTTGCCCTGCGCGGTCTGCTGATCGAGTCACTCAACGACTCATGGGACGCGGTGAACGAGCAGCGCGGGCTGCCAGAGTGGTTCGACCGAACCTGGACGTGTGGTCGGACAGGATCGAGACCCGGTGCATCTCCGAGGTGATCGACAGCCACGGCCTCCTGGCCGGCATCTTTGGCGGAAAGCAGAACCGGCGCGTCGTCCATGCACTGGCCTGACGAGCCGTTCGGACGCCTTGCTCAGCGCCGGGTCCGGATGAGGATGGCAGCAAGGCGGAGTGCGGCCGGGTGAACGATGGCGAGTTTGTCCGTCCGCACTGCGAGGCCGCGCCACTGCTCGAGTCGGGCGAGGAACCGCTCGACGGTATTGCGCTCCTTGTATGTCTCAGCGTCGAAGCCGGGCGGGCGGCCTCCGGCGCGCCCTCGCCGCAGACGGTGGCCGATCTGGTCGGCAGGCTGCGGGACGACGGCACGGATGCCGCGTCGACGTAGGTGCCCACGGATCGCGCGGGAAGAGTAGGCGCGATCCGCAAGGACGAACGCAGGGCGCGTTCTTGGCCTGCCGAGTCCGCTTCGAGGGATCCGGATTCCGGTCATGACCGCCTCGAAGGCCGGCGCGTCACCGGCCTGGCCCGCGGTGACGTGGATGAACAGAGGCCGTGCCCGGCTGTCACCGGCCAGGTGGACCTTCGTGCTCAAGCCACCGCGGGAGCGTCCGAACTTGGAGACCGCCGACCCGGACGGCGACTGCACGGCGCCGGCCGAGGCGGGCGTCGACGTCGAGGCCCGGCCGACCGGCCCCGGGGTCGCGAGGCTGCCGTGACCGACCCCGACGGCACCCGCCTGGTACTGGCCGCGCCGGCCCCGGCCCGCTGCTGATGCCGGGACCCGTCGTCCGGCAGTCCGAGGACAGAGTCTTCGCGGCCTTGGCCGGCCCGGTGCGGCGGAAGGTACTGCGGCTGCTGCGTGAGCGGGGTCCGCAGCCGATCGCCAGTCGGCCGCCCACTTCGCCATGGCCCGCCCCAGCTTCTCCGAGCACGTCGAGGTGTTGCGCGCGGCGGGGCCGGCAAGTGAGACCAACGTGGTGCTACGGCAGTCACTCCTCCATCGAACGGCAAGTCGATCTCCGCAGACCGAGCCGCGCATCCCGCCGTGCGGTAGCCCTCGGCAGCGGCCGGGGGGCCGGCCTGCCTCAGTGCGGGGGCGCCGACGTAGAGGCGGGGCGGATCCCCGCTGGCGATGACCGCCCCGGCGACCGGGGCCCGACTGCCCCTTCTGCCAGAATCACCACATGGCTGAACACGACATGGATCACGGCTACCTGCTGGACAACCGGCAATCGGAGGCAGGGATCCGCTTCGGCGCCCTCAGCGAGTTGTTCGATCCGGTGACGTTCCGTCATGTCGACCAGCTCGGAATCGCCACCGGCATGCGGTGCTGGGAGGTCGGTGCCGGCGCTCCGTCCGTACCCCTCGGGCTGGCCGAGCGAGTCGGCCCGACGGGAGCAGTGATCGCCACCGACATCGATGTGTCCTGGACCCGAGACGTCGGCGGTGGCGTGATCGAGGTGCTGCGGCACGACGTGGCGGCCGACCCGCCGCCGCCCGGCGGCTTCGACCTCGTTCATGCCCGACTGGTCCTGGTACACGTCACCGATCGCGCCGAGGCGCTGCGCCGGATGATCCAGGCGCTGCGGCCCGGCGGCCGGCTGCTCCTGGAAGATGCCGACCCGGGGTTGCAGCCGCTGTTGTGCCCGGACGAGTCCGGTCCCGAACAGCGGCTCGCGAACCGGCTGCGATCCGGCTTCCGCGCCTTGATGGCGGCACGCGGCGCGGACCTCGCGTACGGGCGAACCCTGCCCCGGCTGCTGCGTGAGGCCGGTCTCGAGGACGTTCAGGCCGACGCGTATTTCCCGATCACCTCGCCGGCTTGTGCTGTCCTCGAGGCCGCGACGGTGCGGCAGATCCGCCACCGTTTGGTAGCGGAAGGCCTTGCCACCGACAGGGAGATCGACCGCCACCTGGCGAACGTCACCGCCGGACGACTCGACCTTGCCACCGCCCCTTTGATCTCCGCGTGGGGACGGCGCCCGTAACCCTCCCCGACTGCCGCTCACACGCATCCGTCGTCCAACTGAACCACTCCTCACCTTGCTGGCGGATGTCCTTCCGGTCCCTTCGTACGACCGGGGCATCCAGTGGCCTGCCCGCCGACCCAAGGATGACCACCGGGTCACGTGCGCGGCTACCTCGCTCTGCTCGGACTGGTGGAAACCCTCCAAGGTCGTCTCGCGATCGTTGTGCCGGATGAGGTCACCGCCCCTATCCGTACGGTCGCAGACTTGCAGGATGCGGGGGCCCACCTGGTGGCTGCCGCACTCTCATCCGCGCCGAACCCAAGGACCCGATCGTGAGCGAACGCGTCATCTCCCCCCTGAACCGCGGTTTCCTCTTCCTCGACTCACACCCGGCCGGCTGCCGCAAGGTGGTGGCCGACATGTGGCGCGCCGTCCTCGCCGAGCAGCCCGGCGGGGACGAGCCGGTGGCGCTCGTCATCGGCTCGTCCGCCGGGTACGGGCTCGCCGCCACGATCGCCGGGCTCGCCCGCGCCGGGATCCGCGGCATCGGGGTGTGCTTCGAGAAGGCACCTGGGCGGCGCACCGGCACCGCCGGCTGGTACCGCACCGCCGCAACCGCCGAACTGGCCCGCGAGTACGGGCGGGACATGGTTTTCCTCAACGGTGACGCGTTCTCCGACGGGATGAAGGATCAGGTCGCCGACCTTCTCAAGCAGCGGTACGGGCGGCTGGACTACCTGATCTACTCGGTGGCTGCCCCGCGACGCACCGACCCGGACACCGGCGTCACCTACTCCTCCGTCCTCAAGCCGATCGGTGAGCCCTACCGGACCAAAACCCTCTCGTTCGACGGCTCCGGCGCCCCGGAGGTCACCGAGGTGGAAACCGGCCCGGCCGCGGGCGACGACATCGAGCAGACCACCGCGGTGATGGGCGGCACGGACTGGGAGCGGTGGATCGACTACTTGGCCGGACGGGATCTGCTCGCCGACGGGTTCACCACCGCCGCGCTCTCCTACATCGGCTCGCCCCTGACCGCCGGCATCTACCGGCAGGGCACCATCGGCGCCGCCAAGGCCCACCTCGAAGCCACCGCCCGCAGCTTGAGCGAACGCCTGGACAAGCTGGTCGGCGGCCGCGCGCTCACCTCCGTCAACGGGGTCGCCGTCACCCAGTCCTCCACCGCCATCCCCGGCGTCGCCCTGTACGTCGGCCTGTTGCGCGGCGTCCTCGATGAGGGCATGGTCCCGCCGATCGACCAGCTCACCGAGCTGTGGGACCAGCTCACCGGCACCCGCCCCCTCGCTCTCGACGACGACGGCCGAATCCGCCTCGACACATGGGAGCTCACGTCCTCGGTACAGGAGGCCGTGGCCGACCGCTGGAACAGGGCCACCACGAACAGCATCGGTGACCTCGCCGATCTCGACTGGTTCCACGCCGAGGTCCAGCGCCTGTACGGCTTCGCCGTACCCGGCATCGACTACACCGCCCCCGTCGACACCGACATTCCCTGGCCGGACCCGACCGCCTGACCCACGGTTGGAGGAACGCCGTGCGCCGGCCCACCGACGACACGCTCGTCCGCCGGTAGCAGGACCTCGGCCTAGGGGATCAATCGAACCGTGGTTGGCGCTGAGATTGATCTTGGTCGTTTAACACAGTTCCGGGATATGGTGACAGGTTTCTCTGGAAGTCCAGTGGGCTCGGATGACGGGTGGCTACCGTCCACCGGGTGCCGGTGGAATTTCTTACTGATGTGCAGGCGACGGCGTACGGACGGTTCGTGGAGGAGCCGACGCGGCCGGAGCTGGAGCGGTTCTTCTTCCTGGACGACGTGGACCGGGACCTGATCGCGTTGCGCCGTACGACGGCGCAC
>NZ_JBHVFF010000321.1:0-9083 GCF_042801895.1 Streptomyces sp. NPDC057543
CCGCAAGCGGTGGGGCCCTTCGACGTATTGCCCGGTGAGAGCAATGGCGGAGGATACGAGATTCGAACTCGTGAGGGGTTGCCCCCAACACGCTTTCCAAGCGTGCGCCCTAGGCCACTAGGCGAATCCTCCGCGGCAAACAATACAAGACGTTGAGGAGTGCTCGCGAACCCGTTCCCGTCGGGCATCCGCTCGGGCTCGTCCGGGGTGGTTCGGGAGGGTGGGGAGTGGACCGGCAGGGGTGGGGATCGGCTAAGGTGGGCTTCAGCCCCTCACGTGGCGCTATCTGACTGAACTCCCCCAGGGCCGGAAGG
Organism: Streptomyces sp. NPDC057543; assembly: GCF_042801895.1. Lineage (NCBI taxonomy): Bacteria > Bacillati > Actinomycetota > Actinomycetes > Kitasatosporales > Streptomycetaceae > Streptomyces > Streptomyces sp. NPDC057543. The sequence goes on from NZ_JBHVFF010000321.1 coordinate 315, forward strand.
CAGCAAGGGTAGGTTGGCTCTGGCGGGTGCGTGGGGGGCCCTTGTGTTTCCTGGGGTGCGGGGCTGCGCTTCGTCCGGTCCGGAGCCGGTTGTCGGTCCGCCCGGATAACCTCGTATGTGTGTCGTCCCTTGCGCTGTACCGCCGCTATCGCCCCGAGTCGTTCGCCGAGGTCATCGGGCAGGAGCATGTCACTGACCCGCTGCAGCAGGCTCTCCGCAACAACCGGGTCAATCACGCGTACCTGTTCAGCGGTCCGCGCGGCTGCGGCAAGACGACCAGCGCGCGCATCCTGGCTCGCTGTCTGAACTGCGAGCAGGGGCCGACGCCCACGCCGTGCGGGGAGTGCCAGTCCTGCCGGGACCTCGCGCGCAACGGGCCGGGTTCGATCGATGTGATCGAGATCGACGCCGCATCGCACGGTGGCGTGGACGACGCCCGTGATCTGCGGGAGAAGGCGTTCTTCGGGCCCGCGTCGAGTCGTTACAAGATCTACATCATCGACGAGGCTCACATGGTCACATCGGCGGGGTTCAACGCCCTGCTGAAGGTGGTCGAGGAGCCGCCGGAGCACCTCAAGTTCATCTTCGCGACCACCGAGCCCGAGAAGGTCATCGGCACGATCCGCTCGCGTACGCACCATTACCCGTTCCGCCTGGTTCCGCCCGGCACGCTGCGCGACTACCTCGCCGAGGTCTGTGCCAAGGAGAACAGCCCCATCGAGGACGGCGTGCTGCCGCTCGTCGTGCGGGCCGGGGCCGGGTCCGTGCGTGACTCGATGTCGGTGATGGACCAACTGCTGGCCGGCGCGGGCGACGACGGTGTGACATACGCCATGGCGACCTCGCTGCTCGGTTATACGGACGGCTCGCTGCTCGACTCCATCGTGGACGCCTTCGCGGCGGGCGACGGGGCCGCGGCGTTCGAGGTCGTGGACCGCGTGATCGAGGGCGGCAACGACCCGCGCCGCTTCGTCGCCGACCTCCTGGAGCGGCTGCGTGACCTGGTGATCCTCGCCGCCGTACCGGATGCCGGGGAGAAGGGCCTGATCGACGCCCCCGTCGATGTCGTCGAGCGGATGCAGGCCCAGGCGTCCGTCTTCGGTGCCGCCGAGCTGAGCCGCGCCGCCGACCTGGTCAACGAAGGGCTGACGGAGATGCGCGGGGCGACCTCGCCGCGTCTCCAGGTCGAGCTGATCTGCGCCCGGGTGCTGCTGCCCGCGGCCTTCGACGACGAGCGCTCACTGCAGGCCCGGCTCGACCGGCTGGAGCGCGGTGCGTCCTTCGCGACCACGGGACCGGGGCCCGCCGTGGGGTACGTGCCGGGGCCGGAGGCGCTGGCCCATGCCCCCGCCCCCGTCGCACCGGCCGTGCAGCCCGGCGCCGGACCCGCTGCCGCGCGCGCGGCAGCACGAGGCGAGGCGCCCGCCGCCGCGGCACCGCCCGCACCTGCCGTACCCCCGGCACCCGCGCCGCCCGTAACGCCTGCCGTACCCGCCGCTCCGCAGCAGCCTGCCGAGGCTCCGGCCGCGGCTTCCGCGGGCGGGCAGCGTCCCGGTGCCTGGCCCACCGCCGCCGCGCCGGATTCCGGTCGCCGCCCGGGCGGCTGGCCGACCGCTTCCACCCCCGGCCAGTCGCCGGTCCCGCAGGCCGCGCAGGCCCCCGCCCCGGTACAGCCGCCGCCCGCCGCACCGGGGCCCGCCTCCACGCCTCCGGGCCCCGGAACGACACAGGGCGCCGGCCAGGTGCGGAACATGTGGCCGGACATCCTGGAGGCCGTGAAGAACCGCCGCCGGTTCACCTGGATCCTGCTCAGCCAGAATGCCCAGGTCACCGGCTTCGACGGTGCCACCCTCCAGATCGGCTTCCTGAACGCGGGCGCGCGCGACAATTTCGCGAGCAGCGGCAGCGAGGACGTGCTGAAGCAGGCCCTCGCCGAGCGGTTCAACGCTCAGTGGAAGATCGAGGCGATCGTCGACCCGTCGGGCGGCGCGGGCACACCCCCGCAGACCGGTGGCGGCCGCCCCTCCGCCGCCCCTGCGCCGCCCCAGCGTCCGGCCCCCGCGCCCCAGCAGACCTACGAACCCCGGCCCGCCCCCGCCCCGCACCAGCAGCCGGGCGCCGCACCCGCCGGCGAGCCCGCACCGCAGACGTACTCCGCGCCCGAGCCCCCGCGATCGGTCGCTCCCGAGGACGACACCCCGGAGGCCGACGACCCGGACCTCGTCGACTCGGCGCTCTCCGGGCACGACCTCATTGTCCGCGAGTTGGGCGCCACGGTCGTGGAGGAGTTCACCAACGAGTAGGAACGAATGAACGAATGACGGGTGCGTTCCGGGCCGCGTAGCAACGAATGGCGTGGTGCGTTCCGGGCCGCCCGGGTCGCCTCGCAGATATGCCCGGAGGTGTCCACGGAGCGGCCGTCCGTCAAGGCGGGCGCGCCCCGGCGGCTAGGCTGCACCCCGTGAAGGTCCTCGTCATCGGCGGCGGCGCCCGCGAACACGCCCTGTGCCGCTCTCTCTCCCTCGACCCCGACGTCACCGCTCTGTACTGCGCTCCCGGCAACGCCGGTATCGCGGAGGTGGCCGAACTGCACCCGGTCGACGCACTCGACGGCGACGCCGTCGCGCGCCTCGCCACCGACCTGGGCGCCGAACTGGTGGTCGTCGGCCCGGAGGCGCCGCTCGTCGCCGGGGTCGCCGACGCCGTGCGTGCCGCGGGCATCCCCTGCTTCGGCCCCTCCGGTGAGGCGGCCCAGCTGGAGGGCTCCAAGGCGTTCGCCAAGGACGTGATGGCCGGGGCCGGCGTCCCGACCGCCCGCAGCTACGTCTGCACCACCCCGGCCGAGATCGACGCCGCCCTCGATGCCTTCGGCGCCCCGTACGTCGTCAAGGACGACGGTCTCGCCGCGGGCAAGGGGGTCGTTGTCACCGACGACGTCGAGGCGGCTCGCGCCCACGCGCTGGCCTGCGACCGCGTGGTCATCGAGGAGTTCCTCGACGGCCCCGAGGTCAGCCTCTTCGCGATCACGGACGGCACCACCGTGCTGCCGCTCCAGCCCGCGCAGGACTTCAAGCGTGCCCTGGACGGCGACGAGGGCCCCAACACCGGTGGCATGGGCGCGTACTCCCCGCTCCCGTGGGCCGACCCCAAGCTGGTCGACGAGGTCATGCAATCGGTGCTCCAGCCGACCGTCGACGAGCTCCGCCGCCGCGGCACCCCGTTCTCCGGACTGCTGTACGCGGGCCTCGCGATCACGTCGCGCGGCGTCCGGGTGATCGAGTTCAACGCCCGTTTCGGTGACCCGGAGACCCAGGTGGTCCTGGCCCGCCTGAAGACCCCGCTGGCCGGTGTCCTGCTGGGCTCCGCCAACGGTTCCCTCGACGAGCTGCCCCCGCTCACGTGGCGCGACGAGGCCGCCGTCACCGTGGTCGTCGCCTCGCACAACTACCCGGGTACGCCGCGGACGGGCGACCCGATCGAAGGGCTCGACGACGTGGCGGCGCAGGATGCCCCGCACGCGTACGTCCTGCACGCCGGGACCAGGCGGGACGGCGACACGATCGTCAGCGCGGGCGGCCGGGTGCTGTCCGTGACCGCGACCGGGGAGGACCTCGCCGCCGCCCGCGAGCGGGCCTACGCAGCGGTGTCCCGGATCCGGCTCGACGGTTCGCAGTTCCGTACGGACATTGCCCGGAAGGCCGCAGAAGCCTGAGTACGACCGCAGAAGCCTGAGACCGGACGACCACGCCACGCCCACTGACGCGCCGCTGCCCCAAGGACAGCGGCGCGTCAGCACCTTTGCCCAAAGCCATTCCATCGAGTGATGGCTGAGCCATCCGGATGACGCCCGCCAAGGCCCCAACTAGGGTGCGGCGCAAGCATTCCGGCACTTGGCTCACTGGCATTGCGATGTCAGTGACGGGTGCCACAGTGGGGGAGTGAACAACACCGCCGCGGGGGCAGAGGGGGTGACGTCCGGCCGTGTCCGGTACCGGTACAAGTGAGGAGCTGGGTGCGCAGAGTGCGCGCGCCCGAGCTCTTGCTCTGCTGCGCATCCGCAGCCGAGCAACAGCCGCCGCCATCCTGCCCGCGGCGGCCGCCGTCGTGCTGCTCGTCGCCGGTGCCCAGGGTCTTGCCGTCGGCAGCGGCTGGGACACGGCGCGCTGGGCCGTGACGGCCTGTGCGGTCGTCGTGCTCCTGCTCGCCGCGGCGGTCGCGCTCGCGGTCGTACGGGCGAGGCCGGCGGTCAGCCCGACCGTTCCGCTCGCCGAGGAGGCCGCCCCCGATCTCTACCGCCTGGTCAGGGACCTCGCCGACCGGCTCGGGGTCCCCGCACCCTCGGCGATAGCCCTCACGCCCGACTGCGACAGCTGGCTGGAGGACCGTACGCATCCCGCGGTGCAGCCCGCGGCCGACCCCGGAGCGGATCGCGGGGCGGCTCCAGGGGCACGTCCGGCGGGCCGGCCCCGCCGCCGGGTCCAGGCGGCTCCGGTGCTGGTCATCGGCTCGCCGTTCCTGTGGTGGATGCGGGTCGCGGAGCTACGGGCGGTGCTCGCCCCGGTCGTCGCGGGCACGGGCCCCTCCGCGCATCCCGACATAGCCGCAGCGCGCCGTTTCGTACGAGGGCTGGACGGAGCGGTTGCCGACGCCGCCGTGCCCGCTCCCGGGCCGCTGCGGCGGGTGCGGGCGGTGCCGCGCGTCTTCGTCGGCTGGATCGCCCGGCTGCTGCTGCGCAGCTGTCGCGGCCATGCCGCGGAGATGGAGCGGGGTGTCGCCGCCGCCGCGTCGGTTCGGGCACAGGCTGTGGATTACGGTCTGCGGATCGTCGCCCAGGAGCAGGTCGGCCTCGCCTACGCGGGCTGGGACCGACTGCTCACCCGGGTCGCGCTGCCGGCCTGGCAGATGGGCCGTTGGCCGTCCCGGCTGGACGCGGGCGTCGTATCCGCACTCACCGAACTCTCCCGGCGCGACCGGCTCGCCGACGGATTCACCTCGCGCCTCGGCGAACGTCCCGCCTGTGACCTCCTGGAGGAGCCGGGCGCAGCCGACGAGGCCGCGTCGCTGCTGGCGGCCCGGCTCTTCCACGGCGGTCCGGCGGAGTCCGGTTCCGACTGGTCGCCCGTCGACTGGCAGCAGTATCCGGAAGAGGTGGTCGACCGGAAATGGCGCACCGAGGCCGCACGGCTGCACCGGGTCCTCGACGCGATGGGTTCGGCGCCCGCACCGGCCGCCGACAGCCCCGGCCCCGGCCCCGATTCCCACCGCCCCGCATTCCCCGCGGACATCGGCGCCACCGACATCAACGCCGGAGTGCCCACGCTGGCGCGTGTCGTCGAGCATCTGGCGGGCCGCAGCGGGAGCGGCGAGGAGCTCGCGGCCGGGATCAGCGCCGCCATGGCCCGCGAGGAGGCCGCGGTCCAACGGCCCCCGGCCGGCGGCACATCGGGCCTGGCGGGCGCCTCCGGCGGTTCTCACGTGGGCGGGGACGCCCCGGACATCTGGGGCCCCGATCCCCTCCCGCTCTTCCCCCTCCAACCGCCCCGTACGGGTACGGAGCTGCTTGCCGACCACGTCGCGGCGATGGTCTGCTGCGCCGCTGTCGACACGGCGGGTGCCGCGCCCGGACTCGACTGGCTCGACGGTCCCGCGCTGCTGGTCGAGGGCGAGCGCCGGGCGGATCTGGGCGTCTCCGTCCTCAGCCTGGTCGAGGACGGCGACGCGGGACCACTGCGTTCCTGGCTCGCGTCGGTCGGCGTACGCGCCGACAAACCCGTCCGTCTCGTCTGAACCGCGGATCTCGCCGGCAGGCTCGACAGCGGAGCCGGACTCCCCAACGGCCGCGACGACAGACCCGGCCTCGACGAAGACCTCAGCGCGACGACAGACCCGGACCGCGACGGCAAAGCCGGACCGCGACGACAAAGCCGAACGGCAACGGCCCCACCCCCTCACGAGCAACGCCGCAGGCGCCACCGTCCCTCAATACCCGGAAAGATAGGTTCCGTTCACGTCAATTCGCGACGAACGGTGACGGAGTGCGTGCGTTATGTGATGTGCTGGGGATTGACGCTGACAGTCGGCGCATCGCTGTTGGCGCACCGATGGCGCACGGCCGGAGGCGGTCACCGGTGATATCGCTTCGGCCGACACCGATGACGATCAGCCGATGTCTCACTGTTGTTGTCCGGGGGACCGAGGGAGAGAAGCGATATGGGGGCCGAGCAGATTCGTCGATGGGAGTCGGGTGCCCTTGCGCATGCCGTCTCCGATCCCTTCGGCCAGGGCCCCCTCCCCTGGCTGCGCGGCAGTGAGAACTACTTCGACGACACCGGACATGTCGTCCCCTGGTACGCGGACCCCACGTTGGCCCGCGGCTCGACCGACGGCGGTACGCGCACGGCCGACGACGTGCACCGTCAGATCAAGGGGTTCATCTCCACGGGCGCCGCGGCCCCGGGCGAGGCGATCGACTTCCACGTCACGGTCGACCCGCCCCAGCAGTTCTCCGTGGACATCTACCGCATCGGTCACTACGGGGGCGACGGCGCCGCCCAGATCACCACGAGCCCCCGGCTCTCCGGCATCGTCCAGCCGGCCCCGCTCACCGCCGACCGCACGGTCTCCTGCCACCACTGGTGGCAGTCCTGGCGGTTGCAGATCCCCTCGTACTGGTCGATCGGCGCGTACGTCGCGGTGCTCACCACGGTCGACGGATACCGCTCCCACATCCCGTTCACCGTCCGCGACGCGCACCCGGCCGATCTGCTGCTGGTCCTGCCCGACATCACCTGGCAGGCGTACAACCTCTATCCGGAGGACGGCCGCACCGGCGCCAGCCTCTACCACGCCTGGGACGAGCAGGGCCGCCTCCTGGGGGAGGAGGACGCGGCGGTCACCGTCTCCTTCGACCGCCCGTACGCGGGCGCCGGCCTGCCGCTCCACGTTGGTCATGCCTATGACTTCATCCGCTGGGCGGAGCGTTACGGCTACGACATCGCGTACGCCGACACCCGCGATCTGCACGCGGGCCGGATCGATCCGAGCCGCTACCGGGGTCTCGTCTTCCCCGGCCACGACGAGTACTGGTCGGTGCCCATGCGACGTACCGCCGAACTTGCCCGCGACAACGGCACCTCGCTCGTCTTCCTCTCGGCCAACACCATGTACTGGCAGGTCAGCCTCTCCCCGTCGCCGTCCGGCGTCCCGGACCGGCTGCTCACCTGCCGCAAGCGACGCGGCCCGGGGAAGCCCGCGCTCTGGCGCGAGATCGACCGCCCCGAGCAGCAGCTCCTCGGCATCCAGTACGCGGGCCGGGTCCCCGATCCGCACCCACTGGTCGTACGGAACGCCGAGCACTGGCTGTGGGACGCGACGGGCGCCGGCGAGGGCGATGAGATCGACGGCCTGGTCGCGAGCGAGGCCGACCGCTACTTCCCGCGCACCGCACTCCCCGAGCACGAGAACCGCATCCTGCTCGCCCACTCCCCGTACCTCGACAGCGAAGGAGTCAAGCGCCACCAGGAGACGTCCCTGTACCGAGCCCCGTCCGGCGCCCTCGTCTTCGCCTCCGGGACCTTCGCCTGGTCTCCGGCCCTGGACCGCCCCGGCCACGTGGACCCCCGCATCCAGCGCGCCACCGCCAACCTCCTCGACCGCATCTGCAAGCGCGGCTGAAACGTCCCCGCGCCTCACGCCCGGAACATCTCCGCGGCCCACGCCCGGCACCTCTCCGAGGCCATGGCACGCACCGCACCCGGCGCCACGGATGCCCCACGGACGCCCCGCTCCACCCCACCGCACCCCGATACGGGAGAATCGGAACGACTCCTGGATCAACCTACGCGGAGGCAGCGTGTCCGGATTTGTAGAAAAGCCCGAGCCAGTGCAGGTCCCGGGGCTCACCCACCTCCACACCGGCAAGGTGCGCGACCTGTACCGGAACGAGGCCGGCGACCTCGTCATGGTCGCCAGCGACCGCATGTCCGCGTACGACTGGGTCCTGCCCACCGAGATCCCGGACAAGGGCCGGGTGCTCACCCGGCTCTCGCTGTGGTGGTTCGACCAGCTCAGCGATCTCGTACCGAACCACGTCCTGTCCACGGAGCTCCCCGCCGGAGCCCCCGCGGACTGGGCCGGCCGCACCCTGATCTGCAAGTCGCTGCGGATGGTCCCGGTCGAGTGCGTCGCCCGCGGCTACCTCACCGGCTCCGGCCTCGCCGAGTACAACGAGTCCCGCACCGTCTGCGGCCTCGCGCTGCCCGAGGGCCTCGTCGACGGCTCCGAACTCCCGGCGCCGATCTTCACCCCCGCCACCAAGGCGGCCGTCGGAGACCACGACGAGAACGTGAGCTACGAGGAGGTGGCCCGCCAGGTCGGCGAGGAGACCGCCGACCGGCTGCGTCGCACCACGCTGGACGTGTACAGCAGGGCCCGTGACATCGCGCGCGAGCGCGGGATCATCCTCGCCGACACGAAGTTCGAGTTCGGTTTCGCCCCCACCGCCGACGGCGGCGAGGAGCTGATCATCGCGGACGAGGTGCTGACCCCGGACTCCTCCCGCTTCTGGCCCGCCGCCACCTGGGAGCCGGGCAGGGCCCAGCCCAGTTACGACAAGCAGTTCGTGCGCGACTGGCTGACCTCACCGGCCTCCGGCTGGGACCGCCGGAGCGAGCAGCCGCCCCCGGCGCTGCCCCAGGAGATCGTGGACGCGACCCGGGCGAAGTACCTGGAGGCGTACGAACACCTCACCGGCACGCCCTGGCAGTAGGC
>NZ_JBHVFF010000322.1:0-9039 GCF_042801895.1 Streptomyces sp. NPDC057543
CCCGCGGGCAGGGGAACGCGTACGTTCAGGCACTCAAGCGGACAGTCACGCACGAGGCGCGTGGACAACATCACCACAGAACCCGATGAGGGCCTGTCCGGCGGATCTTGCCGAACAGGCCCCTGGTCCCGAGGAGGGCTCAGCGCTTGAGCGTGAAGGTGAAGTCGCCGGAGAGCTTGCCGCTCAGCCGGACTGCCGAAACGAGGTTCCCCTCCGTGATCAGTCGCTCGACCTCGGCCCGCGAAAGACCGCAACCTTCAGCGATCAGTCGCACCGGCCGGACAGGGATCCGGGCCGCAAAGCGGACCGAGACGTCGATCACCTCGCGGTCCAGGTGATCCGATCCGCCGGTGTCGAGGCGCCAGGCGTCGTCCCAGTCGAGGGCGATGCGATTACGGCGCCGCACGACCGGATCCTGGAGCAACTCAGCCGCCAGGCCAGGGTCGTTGTCATGCATCCGGTCCAGCAGCTCAGGTCGTACGGAGCGCACGTTCATCCGCTCCAGGACCGTGAGCTTTGCCGTGTCCCCGCAAGCGGTACAGAGCACGAGGAGCCAGGCGTCGAGGAGCTTGTGGTTTGCATTGACGCGAAATTTGCCGTTTGCCCGGAAGCGCTCGGACGCGCACGCGTGGCAACGGCGGAGAACGGTCGGCAGGCAGGTGGGCATGACCACCCAGTTATTGAGCACAGAAGTACACCGGTTTCAGTGAGAAATCCGCAGCAAAAAGGAGCGCGGCGCACATGCGCGACGCGCGACACATCAGCTCTCGGGAGGTCTCACAGGGTGTACAACGGCACGTCCTTGCCTAGACGACTTGGCTCGGCGGCACGGTAATGGTGCACAGCGGCGCTGTTCCACTGGTTTTCGAGCGCCTCACCGCCAGGTTCTGTCCGGCGGATCGTGGACGAAGCCAGAGCCGGATCACGGCGACGGTGACGGTGCCGTGGAAGACGCAGGCCCAAGGGTCGCCCCCGGTTAGCATCGGCCGCATGGCGATGTTCGTGCACCTGACACCCACGGCGAACGCGGCGCGCATCCGCCGTTCCGGGATACGGGCCGCCAGTCACGGCCGCGACGGCTCGCGGGGCCTCTACTGCTTCCCCGTCCTCCCGTCGTACACCCTCACTCACCAGTGGCTGCGCGAACTGGCCCGGCACGGCGGCCCGCGCGGTCTCGTCGCCGTACACCTACGGCTGCCCGACGACGAACCCGTCACCGTGGGCCGCTACAACCACAGCCCCGCAGCCACCACGGCCGCCGAGGCCGTCCGCCGCACAGCCGCGCTGGACGACCCGCGCGGCTGGGAAGTGTTCGTCCCCCGCGCGGTCACCAGGCACGAAGTGCACCGCCTCCGCGCCGTCCGGCAGGTCACCGGCTGGCGCTACTTCCCCGACTCCAACGGCAGGACGCCCTGCACCTGCTTCGGTTGCAGAGTGCGCGGAGAGTACGGCTCACAGCGCCTGCGCCGACGTCGGCCACACCCCCTCGACGGCCCGGCGCCCGCAACCCCGGTCCTCCTCCGCCGGATCGCCGCAGCGGGCACCCCCGGCGACACCGCGCAGCTGGTCGAGACCCTCCACTGGTTCGGCATGCGCCGACGCGGGCCGCTCGACCAACTGGCCCACCTCGCCGACCACCCGAACCCACAGGTCCGGGTGGCCCTCGTCGAGGCCGTCGCCAACTGGTCGACACCGGGAGTCACGGAACTCCTCCACCGCCTCGCCCAGGACCCTGACGCGGACGTCCGGGAGGCCGTCGAGTTCACCGCGCCCGAGGAAGAGCCCTAACCGAACTCGCACCACACCACCTTGCCCGGGTTCCGCTCCCCCACCCCCCACCGATCGGCGACCGCCGCCACGAGCAGCAGCCCCCGCCCCGACTCCCCGTCCGGCTCCTGCACCCCGGGCTTCCCGCCGCCGCTGTCATGGACTTCGACCCGCAGCGACACCCCGCCCTCCCCCAACAGCAGCCGCACCCGGTACCCCCGCCCCGGCGGCACCCCGTGCACCAGCGCGTTGGTGGCCAGCTCGCTCACACACAGCAGTACGTCGTCCAGCCGCGCACCGAACCCCCAGTCGGTGACAGCACCGCGCACGAACTCCCTGGCGGCAGGCACCGATCGGTGCTCACGCCGATAGAACCGCTCACGCAGCAGCGAGAGTTGCATCGTCTCGTTCATGGGACGAGAGTCACACTCGGTCACCACGCTGTCGCAGTACGCGCACCCGTACAGAATTCTTGTACGGGTCGTGCGCGCGTGACGTACGCACGCAGGTGGGAGTTCGATCCGTATGCACCCCAGGAAGCGGCAGCGCAAGAACGCGTCGGCAATGAAACTCGTGGGCAAACTGGTCGGCGTGTTCCGCGTCGCGGCGGGCCTGACCCAGGCCCAGCTCGCTGACCGGGTGGGCCACCAGGTGGAGACGATCGCCTCGATCGAGCAGGGCAGACGCGCGCTGCTGCCCGCGCTGGCCTGCCGGTTGGACGAACTGCTGGAGACGAAGGGAGCGCTGGGGACGGCGGTGGAAAACATGCCGGAGGTCGACCTGATTCCGGCGTGGGCGGAGCAGTACATGGACCTGGAGCGGGACGCACTGGCTCTCTGTTTCTTCGCAAACCAGGTTCTGCCCGGTCTGCTTCAGACCGAGAACTACGCCCGGACCGTCTTCGACAGCCGAGTCCCTACGTTCAGCCAGGATGAGATCGACGCCCATGTCGCCAAGCGACTGGCACGTCAGGAGATCCTGCGCCGCAAGGTGCCACCGACCACCAGCTTCGTCATCTCCGAGGCCGTTCTCCGCGACCGCCTCGGAGGCAACGAGGTATACCGGGAGACCTTGCGCCACCTTCGCACCTGTGCCGATCTGCCGGGCGTCACCCTCCAAGTCATCCCACTGGGCAGGCGGACTCACGCAGCACTCGACGGGCCGTTCATCCTGCTGGAAACACCGGACTACCAGCACATCGCCTACACCGAAACCCAACGCGGCAGCCAACTCATCTCGGACCCCGACGAGATCAGCATCCTCGCGCAGAGGTATGCGATGCTGCGAACGCAGGCCCTCAACACCGAGGAAACGGGGGACCTGCTGGACCAGCTGCTAGGAGAGCTATGAGCACCGAACGTGAGTGGTTCAAGTCCAGCTACAGCGGCAGCGACGGCGGCGAATGCCTCGAAGTCGCCTACGACTGGCAGAAGTCGAGCTACAGCGGCAGCGAGGGCGGGCAATGCGTCGAGATCGCCGCGCACCCCGCCGTGATCCACATCCGCGACTCCAAGAACCCCGACGGCCCCACCCTCACCGTCGCGCCCACCACCTGGACGGCCTTCGCCGGCTTCGCCGCCGACCGGCGACTCGCCTGACCCCACGGGAGGGATACCACCATCATGGCTGTCATCCACAACGCCACCACCCTGACGCCCACCAAGCTGGAACTCCTCGCCACCTGGCTCCCCGCGCAGCCCTGGTACCGCGGCAAGGCGGGGCAGCAGCCCGAGCTGGCCAGGACCGGCGGATTCCGGCTGGACGATCCGCAGGGAGAGGTGGGGATCGAGTTCATGGTGGCCACCGACACGTCGGGGGACCAACCCGTCTCGTACCAGATCCCGTTCAGCTACCGCGGCGCACCGATCCCGGGCGCCGACGAAGCACTCATCGGCACGACGGAGCACGGGGTGCTGGGGAAGCGGTGGGTGTACGACGGGACGCGTGACCCGGTCCTCGTCGCCCAGTTGTTCGCACTGATCGTCGGCGAGGCCGAGCCGCAGATGCAGAGTACGAGCAACACCCCCGACCCATCCGTCACGGGCTGGTTCGCGGAGACCGGCGTCAAGGCCGCGATCGCCTCCACGACCGTGACCGACGACCCGAGCGGTACGGACCTCCTCGTGGAGACCGCGGCCGACGGACGCCGGCTGACCATCCACATCAACCGCCTGCTCCAGCCCGGCCGGGCGATCGAGGGGCAGGCGGCACTCGGCCACGTCACCGCGGACGCGCCACTGCCCGACGGCACCAGGGCACGCACCACGTTCGCCGTCGTTCACGCACACCGATAGCCCGGCTCGGCCCCGGTCGCGTCCCGTCGTTGTCAGTGGCCGCGTCTAGAGTCGCGGCCATGGCGACGCTCCCGAACCCGCTCCCGTCCCTGACCACGTCAGGGCTCCAACTCCCGCCCGGCTCACTGGTGGACGCCACGGTCGACGGCGTATGGCACGAACCGCTGCTCTGGTACGGGGACGAGCCCGCGTCGCCCGGGACGTGGGTCGGGCTGCGTGAGGCGGGTCGGCCGGTCGGGCTCATTCCCGTACTGATCGACGGCGGGAGGCGCGACCAGTGGCCCGACACCTGGGACCTGGCCCCGGACAGGACGTCGTACCCCGGTGATCACGACGCCGAGGAAGTGCTCGGCGAGTACTGGGCGGACTGCGCACCCGACGAACTCGACGCCGCCGAGGACGAGTGGCCGGGCCTGGCACCCGCCCCGTCCGTCGACGGGCAGTCCACCCCGGACGGCCTGGCGGCCGAGATCGCGGACGAGTGCGTCGGCCCGGACGGCTGGTTCCCCGGTACCCGGGCGGCGCTCGTCCCGGCCCGGCGCAGCGCGGACATTCCGGCCGCGATCGGCTGGTCGGGCCCGGTCAACCACGAGGACGACGTGGCCCGGCTCTGCGCCGTGCTCCGCTCCTGGGAGGACCGCTTCGGCATACGGGTCGTGGTGCTCGGCTTCGACACCCTGACCGTGTCCGTCGGACGCCCGCCCACCACCCTCACCGAGGCACGGGCACTCGCCGCCGAGCACTTCGCGTTCTGCCCCGACAACATCAACCAGAACCCGCCGTACGACCTGGACGTGTACGCCGAGAAGATGGTGCTGAACCAGGAGACCTGGTCGTTCTGGTGGGACTGAGTACAACAACTCATGCGGCTTCCCCGGACTCCGAGTTGACTCGTACGCATGCCCGAAGAAGTCGAAGAAGTCACTGACACCCGGCCCTCGCGCACCTGGGTCGCCTCGCTGATCTCCACGGTCGTGACGCTTCCGCTGGCGTTCTTCGCCCTGGTCTTCGGCGGGCTCTCGCCGATGGCCTGCGACTCCTGCGGGGAGGCCGAGGCCCACCGGTTCGATGCCAGCTTCGATCCCGCGTGGACGGTGCTCAACCTCGGCCTGGTGCTGGCGCTGATCACCCTGGTCACGAGCTGGGCGCTCAGCAGGCAAAGGCCGCCGGCCGCTCTGGCCCTCGCCGTGCTCGCGCCGAGCGTCGTGTTCTTCGCGTGGGTAGTGTTCATGGCCCTGGTCGACTGGCCCTGACCTCCGAGGGGTCAGCCGCCGCGATGCGCAGGCCGGGTTCCTCGGGAAGTTCCCCGAATGTGGCCGGGTAGCCGAGTCACGCCGGCAGAACGCCGTCCCGGAGCGCTGTCAGGACGCGGCGCGCCTCAGGCGGCGGCCCAGGAGAACGGCTCCTGTGCCCGCGATCAGGGAGGCGGCGGCGATGCCGGTGAGTGCGGCCTCGGCCCGGGCGTCGGGGGTGGATCCTGAGGCGGCCAGAGCGGGCCGGGCGGAATCGGACGCCGTAGCGGCTCGGAGAACGAGGTCGGTGACCGCATCCGGGTGGCTGATCATGGCCACGTGGGAGGAGTTGATCTCCACCGTGTGTGAACCCGCACGCTTGGCCTCGAAGCGTTCCTGGTCGGGGTTGATGGTCTTGTCCTGTTTCGCGACGAGGAACCACGACGGGATGTGCTTCCAGGCGGCCACCTTGGCCGTCTCCGAGAACGCGGTCGTCGCGGCGGGTCGTTGGGTGACGGCCATGACCCTCGTGGTGCTTTCCGGCAGGTCGGCAGCGAAGACCGGGTGGATCCTGTCGGCCTTGAGGTACAGGTCTGTCCCGCTGACGCCGCCGGCCCGGTAGGGAACGGACTTCGTGGCGGTGCCGAGTTCGCTGGGGAACTTGGCGCCCAGGGACATTCCGCTCTCACCCACGTCGAGCATCAGCGCCGATATGTACACCAGTGACTTCACCCGGGGGTTGCCCTCGGCGGCCGAGCTGATCAGGGCGCCGCCGTACGAGTGACCCGCCAGTACGATCTGGCCCTTGATGCTGTCCAGCACGGAGGCGATGTAGGTGGAGTCGCTGTACAGCCCGCGCAGCGGGTTGGCTGGGGCGACGACGGTGTAACCGCGGCGTTCGAGCCGTTCGACGACCCCGTTCCAGCTGGAGGCGTCGGCGAAGGCCCCATGGACCAGCACGATGGTGGGTTTGGCCGTGGTCGTGCCGCCGTCCGCGGCGGCAGGGGCCGCCAGGGTCGCGTACAGGGCCATGGTGCACCCGACGGCCAAAACATGTGTGCGACGTATTCGGCGCCGTGAACCGACGACCGGACGTACTGCCATGCCGTTCTCGCTTTCCGTGAGGCTACGGCACCGAGCGTGCACGCACCCCCACCGGCAGGCGCGGCCACGCACTCCAACCGGGTGACAGGAGACGGCCGCTCGACGCCCTTGCCGAGGTTTCAGAGCCACCGTTGCCGTATCAGATCTGCGCTCTGCCGCCATCGACAAAAAGCTCGATTCCCGTGACGAAGCTGGAGTCGTCCGAGGCCAGGAAAAGCGCGGCCTTGGCCACTTCGTCGGGCTCCCCCATGCGGCCCATCGGAATGGTGGACGCAAGCCTCGCGATGTTGTCCTGGGGTAGCGCCGCCACGAGCGGCGTTTCGATCGGACCAGGGCTGAGGACGTTGGACCGGATGCGACGGTCCTTCAGCTCCACCGTCCATCCTCGTACGAAATTTCGGACGGCGGCCTTGCTGGCGCCGTAGACCGAGAACTCCGGGGTTCCTTTGACGCTCGCAACGGAGCCCGTGAGAATAATGGAGGCGCCGTCGTTCAATAGCGGTAGCGCCTTTTGCACCGTAAAGAGCACGCCCTTGACGTTGACGTCGAAAATTTTGTCGAAGTGTTCTTCCGTGACGTCTTCCAGCGAAGCGAACTCGCTCAGGCCGGCATTGGCGAAAACGATATCGATCCGCCCCTTCGCCCTGACGGTCTCGTAGAGGCGATCGAGGTCGGCCAGTTCGGCGACGTCACCCTGAACGCCGGATACGTTGCCGCCGATTGCCCGCACTCCTTCATCGAGTTCCTTCTGGCGGCGGCCCATGATGAAGACATAGGCGCCCTCTCCGACGAAGAGCTTTGCCGTGGCGAGCCCGATCCCTGTGGTACCGCCGGTAATGACCGCCACTTTCCCCTGAAGCTTACCCATGGTCACTGCTCCCGATCGCGGTGGATACGGATGGCCGGACGGGCCAGGTTCGTCCCGGACAACACAATCATCATTCGGAAAGATCAGGCCGAGCCGATACACCGTGCCCGATGGCGAATTAATCAGCCGAGCGGCGGCCCTGCGCCCAAGCCTTGGCCCCCACCGGTCCAACATCCATGCATAACGCTTCCGGAAACGAGGAAGCGCCTCGCGAGCTGCGATAGCAGGAGTCCCTCAGGCTTCCGGCACGAACAATCAGCAAGGCACTACCGAGGTGCAAGCTTCCCGTATACCGGCGGCGGTCCCTGCTGCGTTCGATGTACCGAATCCGACCGCAGATGCCGCGCTGGTCCCAGCGATACAGCCGGCCACCAGGTGCAGTCTGCCGCACCTGGTGGCCGAGAAAGAGAAAAGGACCGACGCGAATAACAACGCGGGCGCGTCGGCGCATGCCGATTCGCCGGGCGCCGGGCCCGGTCAGGCGGCCGAGAGGGCCGGCGCCGAGGCCCGCCGCCGCAACCAGGCCCGCGAGTACTACGTGTCGGAGACCGCCTACGGGGACGCCTGCGCAGCGGGCACGCCTGCACGGCGCAACTGCTGATCAACGGACGCACGCGCGGTCCGGTGTTCGTCGCCGAACCACCGCCCCAGCCGGGCAAGGCCGTCAGCCCCCACAGCGTCTGCCTGGTACGAGACGATCCCTACGCGCGCCCCAGCCGCTGCGCGACCTCCGTCGCCCAGTACGTCAGGATCATCTGCGCACCGGCCCGGCGGATGCCGGTCAGGCTCTCCATGATCGCCGCGTCCCGGTCGATCCAGCCCTTCTCCGCGGCGGCCTCGATCATCGCGTACTCGCCACTGACCTGGTATGCGGCGACCGGCACGTCCACCGAGTCGGCGACCTTCGCGAGGATGTCGAGGTACGGACCGGCCGGCTTGACCATGACCATGTCGGCGCCCTCTTCGAGGTCGAGCGCCAGCTCGCGCAGGGACTCACGGGTGTTCGCCGGGTCCTGCTGGTACGTCTTGCGGTCACCCTTCAACGACGAGCCGACGGCCTCGCGGAACGGTCCGAAGAACGCCGACGCGTACTTCGCCGTGTAGGCGAGAATCGAGACGTCCTCGTGGCCCGCCCGGTCCAGCGCGTCACGGGTGACGCCGACCTGGCCGTCCATCATGCCGCTCGGGCCGACCACATGGGCGCCCGCGTCGGCCTGGACCTGGGCCATCTCGGCGTACCGCTCCAGCGTCGCATCGTTGTCGACGCGGCCGTCGGCGGTCAGGACACCGCAGTGGCCATGGTCGGTGTACTCGTCCAGGCACAGGTCGGACATGACGACGAGCTCGTCACCGACCTCCTCGCGCACGGCGCGCAGACCGACCTGGAGGATGCCGTCCGGGTCGGTGCCCGCCGTGCCCCGGGCATCCTTCTTCTCGTCCACGGGAACGCCGTAGAGCATGATTCCGGAGACCCCGGCCGACACCGCCTCGACGGCGGCCTTCCGCAGGGTGTCCAGAGTGTGCTGCTGGACGCCGGGCATGGCCGAGATGGCGACGGGCGCGTCGATGCCCTCGCGCACGAACGCGGGCAGGATCAGGTTCGCCGGGTCGAGCCGTGTCTCGGCGACCATGCGCCGCATCACCGGGGTCGTCCGCAGCCGCCGGGGGCGGGAGCCGGGGAAGTTTCCATACACAGTCATGCTTCGAGACTAGACCCGTACACATCACCGATTTACCGACACCGGCGCCGGAAAAGCGTCACAACGGCGCCGGG
>NZ_JBHVFF010000323.1:0-8965 GCF_042801895.1 Streptomyces sp. NPDC057543
CCGCCCCTGCTGTGCAACTCAGGTCATACCCTGTTGCTCAACTGCCCGTTGGTTCGACTCAGACGTAGATGCCGTGCGAAGCCAGGAAGGCGATCGGGTTGATGTCCGAGCCGTACGCCGGGCCCGTGCGGACCTCGAAGTGCAGGTGCGGTCCGGTGGCGTTGCCGGTGGCGCCGGAGAGGCCGACCTGCTGACCGGTGCTCACGGACTGGCCCGCCGAGACGGAGATCGAGGACAGGTGGCCGTACTGCGAGTAGTGACCGTCGGCGTGCTTGATGACGACCTGGTTGCCGTACGCGCCACCCCAGCCGGCGGTGACGACGGTGCCGGAGGTGATGGACTTCACGCTGGTGCCGGTGAAGACGGGGAAGTCGATCCCGGTGTGGCTGCCGCTGGACCAGTTGGAGCCGGAGGCGCGGTAGCCGGTGGTGTGGTTGCCGGGGACCGGATGCGCGTAGCCGGAGCTGTTGCTCCGAGCGGCCGGGGCGGAGGTCTTGGACTCCGTGACGGTCGACACCTTGGCCGGGGCGGACTTCTTCACGAGCGACGAGGGAACCGTGGGGACCTTCGACGGGAGGGCAGCGCCGGTACCGGCGCCGGTGGGCGCGGAGTCACCCGACGCCTTGCCGCCGAGGGTCAGCTTCATGCCCGGGAAGATCAGGCCGGGGTCGTCGCCGACGACCTTGCGGTTGTCCTGGTACAGCTTCTGCCAGCCGCCCTCGATCTTGTGCTCGGTGGCGATCTTCGACAGCGAGTCGCCGGAGACGACGGAGTACGTCGTGGTGGCGGCCTGCTTCTGCGCGACAGGCTTGGCCGCAGTGGCGTGCGTGGTGGCGGCGGAGACCGACTGCGGGGCGGCGGTCGGGGCGGCGCTGGCACCGGTGGCGCCGAGCAGCGGCAGCGCGATGACGGCGCCGCCGGCGCCTGCGGCGGCGACGCCACGGGCGATGGTGCGGGTCCTCGTACGACGGTGCTTACCCGATATGAGCATGAAGGGCTTCCTCTCCGGCGCCTACGAGGTGAGCTGTCGGGTTCGGGCTGGAGATGCCCGGCCGCGCTGAGCGCGACTTCACCCCGAGCCGACCGGATTTCTCCGATCGGCGGCCTACCTGGTTCCCCCGCTCCTGCCACACGTTGAGTGGATGCGAATTCCGGGCGGCGGCAGGATTAGGCGGTCCGTCCGGATTGACGGTGACCGTAAGCGAGTCGGGACGGCGAGAACAAGCCACTGGTTCCGTACCGGAATCCCCGCCAGGAATTCGGCACGGAATTCCGGTAACACTCCGTGGATTAAGGATCTTGGCATTCCGCGCCGCGCACGGAATGCCCGGCCGCCCCGCCAGTACACACCGTCACGGATATGATCCCGCTCACGAACGGGCAACCATCTGCCGTACACATAGGGCAAGTTATGCCAAATTGCCCTTTTCCGGACATGTCATGCTCATCGTTCGCGCCGGAGCCTCAGCACCCGCGCGTCGAGGTCCCCCCGAAGCCCGGTGTGCAGCCCCTGGTGAAGCAGCACCGAACCGTGGTGCACCGCTCCCGTGTCCAGGCAGGTGTAGGTCGCCGCGGGGTCGAGTCCGCGCAGCCGCAGGACCGGGGGCTGTTCCCCGTACCGCTGCGCCTCCAGCCACATCAGGACCACGACCTCGTCCCCGTGGACGTACTGGACCGCGCTGAGCCCGCCGCGCGGGGCGCGAAGCCGGTACAGCGAGCCGTGCTGAACCACCGGCCGGATCTCCTTGTAGAGATCCACCCAGGTCCGCGCCTCGGCCAGTTCCTCCTCGCTCCACTCGGTGAGGTCACCACCGACCCCGAGCACACCGGCCATCGCGCTCACGAAACGGAAGCGAAGTGAGCTGACCCTGCCGTTGAGCTGGACGTTGGGGCTGTCGGTGACCCAGGCGGCCATCACCCGGGCCGGATGGATCTGGCCGAAGCCCTCCTGGATGGCGAGACGGTCGAGCGGGTCGGTGTTGTCCGAGGTCCACACCTGGTCCGTACGGGACAGAATCCCCAGATCGATCCGGCCGCCGCCGCCCGAGCAGGACTCGAAGGCGACCGAGGGGTGCGCGGCCCGGAGCCGGTCAATCAGCGCGTACAGGGCGTCGACATGCTCGACCCAGAGCTTCTGCGGATACTCCTCGCCCGGCCAACCCGCGTCGGTGAACGAGCGGTTGAAGTCCCATTTCACATAGTCGATGGGCGCACTGGAGAGCAGTCCGTCCAGCTGTTCCCAGAGATATTCCCGCACATCGGCGCGGGCCATATTGAGCACCAGTTGATTACGGAACTCGGTTCGTGCCCGCCCGGGGAAGTGCTGTACCCAGTCGGGGTGCGCACGATAGAGATCACTGTCGGCATTGACCATTTCCGGCTCGACCCAGATTCCGAACTGCATGCCGAGACCGTGCACTTCGTCGGCGAGCGGCCCCAGCCCGCCGGGAAAGCGGTCCGGATTCGGCGTCCAGTCGCCGAGCCCCGCCCGGTCGCTGGTGCGCTGCCCGAACCATGCGTCGTCCACGACGAACAGCTCGACGCCCATCGCGGCGGCGCGCTCGGCGAGGGCGCGCTGCTGCTCCTGCGCGATGTCGAAGCCCGTCGCCTCCCAGGAGTTGTAGAGCACCGGCCGCAGACTCCCCGCGTCCGGGATCACCTGGGCCAGCTGCCAGGCGTGCCAGGCCCGGCTCGCTCCGCCGAACCCCTCCGCGCTCCACAGACCGGCGAAGACGGGTGTGACGTACGACTCCCCCGGCGCGAGCAGCAACAGCCCCGAGTCGTCGTGCCCGGCGCCGCCGGTGATCTGCACGAGCCCGTCGGGCAGCCGCTGTACGGAAATCCGCCACGACCCGGACCAGCCGAGCGCACAGCCGTACACCTCGCCGCTCTCCTCGGTCGCCGCGCCGTCGGCGTCCAGTGCGACCCACGGCAGGTACTGGTGCCCGGTGTGGCCGCGCCGGCTGGAGATGACGCTCTCGCCGTACATCAGCTCCGCCCGGGCGAGCTGCGACTCCGCCGCCCAGCGGCCGTGGAGCCGGCTCAGCCGCCAGCCGTCGCGGGCGGGCAGTGCCCAGGCGGCCGCGTCGGCCCGCAGCAGCTCCAGCGGCGGACCGTCCGGCCCGGCGTGGGCGACGGTGGCCCAGCGCTCGATGACGTCGGAAGAGTCCCGCATCCGGTAGTGCAGGGTCAGGGCGAGCCGGTGCACGGAGTCCGTGAAGCCGATGCGGAGTTCGTCCCCGTCCACCGTGGCGTCGGCGTAGGCCCACTCGGTACCGCGGACCTCCGGGGTCCGTACCGAGAGGGCCGGGCGGACGAACCGGGGGCCGCCCTCCACCGGGTACTCCTCACGGCCGTCGAGCGGGGACTCGAAGCCCCGGACGGGCTGCTCCGGTGCCGCGGCCAGCGACTCCGTCGCGGCCAAGGAGATCCGCGGACCCCAGTGCAGATGAACCAGCTCGTCCCGCTCCGTGAGCCGCAGTGCGTAGCAGCTGCCCGCCCCGGTGAGCAGCCAGGTCCGGCCCTTGTCGCCAGTCTCGATCACTGCGCCCCCATATCCCAACAGTTCCGCACATCATCGACCGTTACCGGGCGGGCTGGCAACGGTCCGGGCGATTAATTCAGCGGACGGATTCGCCGCAGGAGCAAGGCGGTTCGCCGGGGTATCGACAAGGAATGAACGGGATGATTGCCTGAGGAATCAATGTCGTATCGTCGCGGGAGTGGCCCAGTCGGCGACCCGCGTCGACGCCAGACACTCCAGGAGAGACCGTGACGCAGCAGTTGCCGCAGACCCCGTCGACGGAACCCGAGCTGGCGGGCGTCCGCAACTTCCGCGACGTGGGGGGCCTGCCCACCGTCGACGGCCGGCGGGTGCGGCACGGGCGGCTCTTCCGCAGTGGTCACCTTGCGCACGCCACCGCCGAGGACTCCGCCTTTCTCGGCGGTCTCGGTCTGCACACGGTCTTCGACTTCCGCAATGAGGCCGACCACCGGCTCGACGGCGCGGACATCGAGCTGCCCGGCGTGCGGAATGTCAGCATCCCGCTCTCCGACCCCGCCGACGGCGCCGAGTTCTGGCGGCTGGTCCGCGACGGCGACCTCGACCAGCTGCGCTCGATCCTGGCCGACGGCAAGGGAACGAACCGGATGATCGCCTCGTACCGCTCGATCATCCTGGACCGTACCGCAGAGCACAGCCGGGTCCTGCACGCCCTGGCCGAGGACAGCGTTCCGGCGTTGATGCACTGCGCCGCGGGCAAGGACCGGGCCGGTCTGTCGATCGCGGTGTCACTACTCGCGGTCGGCGTCGAGCGCGATGCCATCGAGGCCGACTACCTGAAGTCCAACGACGCCCACCGCCGCTACAAGGTGCGCCGCAGCGACACCTCGACGGACGGCATGTCGGCCGAGGTGGTGGAGCTGCTCAACCCGCTCTTCGGCGCCCACGCCGACTATCTGGCGGCTGCCTTCGCCACCATCGACGAGACCTGGGGCGACACGGACCGCTATTTCTCCAAGGGACTGAAGCTCGCCCCCGAGACCCGTGAGCGGCTGCGCGACCGGCTCCTCGACGAGGCGTAGCGCGAACCACTCCGCCCGGTCGCGGTGGTCAGCCCTTGCCGGCCACCGCGAAGAGCAGATAGAGGAAGCCCGCGACGATGTGTCCGGCGATGAGGTAGGCGAACAGCCGGATCACCACGCCGCGCGGAAACTTCCGCTCCTGGGCCTCGTACTTCTTGTTGGACCCGAGCGGGTCGTAGTTCTCTGAATCGGACATGACAGTCCTCTCTGACGACCGGACGGGCCGGTCAGCGACGGTGTATGCCGCTGCCGAGACACAGCTCGGCGGCGGGGCTCTGCAGCAGGGTGTGGACGAAGAGCAGCTCGGCGCCGTCGCGGTCGACGGCCGTGATCCGGTGCGGAGTCAGCGAGTCGAAGTGCGCGCTGTCACCGGGCGCGAGATCGTGCACGGTGTCGCCGAGCGTGACCCGGAGGTGTCCGAGGAGCACGTACAGCCACTCCTCGCCGGGATGGACCCGTACGAGATCACCCTGGGCGCCGTACGGAACCCGGACACGCAGCGCCTGCATCGCCCGGCCGGAGCCGCCGGCCTGCTGGTACATCCAGCCGTCGGCCTCGGCCCCCTCGAACTTCCCGCCGCGGATGATCGCCTCCCGTTCCGGGGGCGTCTCGCCGAGCAGTTCGGAAACCGTCGTACCGTAGATCCTGGCCAGACCGAGGAGCATCGGCAGCGAGGGCTGCCGACGGCCCGTTTCGAGCCGGGAGAGATGGGCGGGCGACAGCCCTGCCCGCTGAGCGGCGGTCTCCAGGGTGAGACCACGGCTGCGGCGTAGATCGCGCAGACGTGGCGCGACCCCGGGCAGCTCGTCGGCCGCCCCTCCGTCTGGAGTGTTCATGTACCCATTGGGCCAGGAGTTTTCCTCTGAGGCAAATTTCTTACCTCAGAGGCAAAGTCACGAGTTCCCCGGGATCAGCGGTTGGCGACGGCCTGTTTCACCAGGGTCCTGCCGAAGTCCCACATCAGTCCACCCCCGCTGTGTGCGTCGTCCATCACGGCGGTGAACGCCGTGACGAACCGGTCGACCTCCGGCTCCCCGATCACCAGTGGCGGAATCAGCTTGATCACTTCGAGATGGTCGCCCGACACCTGCGTGAGGATGCGGTGCTTCTGGAGCAGGGGCACCACCACCATCTGCGCGAAGAGCCCCTTGCGGGCCGCCTGCAGCATGGCCCAGCGGCTACGCAGCTTCAGTGACGACGGCCGGCCGAACTCGATGCCGATCATCAGCCCGCGGCCGCGCACCTCGTGGAGCAGTTCGTAGCGGTCGACCAGCGCGGCCAGCCGCCCGCGCAGCAGATCGCCGGTACGGCGCGCGTTCGCGACGATCTCCTCGTCCTCCATCACCGCGAGGACCGCGAGCCCGGCAGCCATCGCCTGGGCGTTGGAGCCGAAGCTCGCGGAGTGGACCAGGACCCGGTCCATCGACGAGTAGACACGCCTGAAGATCCAGTCCTTGCCGAGGGTCGCCCCGACCGGCACATAGCCGCCGGAGAGGGCCTTGGCGACACAGACCAGATCGGGTTCGACACCCTCCTCGTGCTGGTACGCGTAGAAGTCCCCGGTCCTGCCGAGGCCGGTCTGCACCTCGTCGGCGACGAGGAGCGCCTTGTGCTTGTGCAGCAACTCCTGCGCGGCCCGCAGGAAGCCGGGCGGCGCGGCGTGGACGCCCTTGCCCTGGATCGGCTCGACGACCAGTGCCGCCACATCGCCGCGCTTCAGCTCACGCCTCAGTGCATCGAGATCACCGAGTTCGATGGCGGTGTCCGGCAGCAGCGGGGCGAAGCCGTCCCGGAAGCCGCTCTCCCCGTTGACCGAGAGCGAGCCGGTCGTCAGCCCATGGAAGGCGTGGGTGCAGTAGAGGATCCTGGGCCTGCCGGTGGCGTACCGGGCGAACTTCAGCGCGGTCTCGACGGCCTCCGTACCGCTGTTGCCGAAGAACACCCGGTCCAGGTGAGGGCTGTGGACGAGCAGCTTCTCGGCCAGCAGCCCGGGCAGCGGCTGGCAGTCGAAGCGGGTGAGATCGGCGAGCGAGGCGTCGAGGACGTCGTGCAGGGCCTTGCGTACGACGGGGTGGTGCCGGCCGAGACCCATCACGCCGAATCCGGCGAGCATGTCGAGGTGGTCCTTGCCTTCCGCGTCCCAGAAATGCGCGCCCTCGGCCCGTTCGTAGACCTTGTCGAAGCCGATGGTGTGCAGCATGCGCGGCAACTGGTGATTGAGGTGTTTCGCGTGCAGCTCGTAGCGCTCCGCGCCGCGCTCTGCGAGGAGCTGCACCAGATCGAAGCCCTTGGGCCCGTCGTCCTTCATGCCCCGCTCTCCTCGGTCCTTCTCGCTGCTTCCTTGCCGGCCAGTGCGGCGCTGATCCGCCCGGCGATCTCGACCGGGGTGAGCCCGATGTCGGCCAGCAGCTCGCCGCGCTTGCCGTGGGCGAGGAACTGCTCGGGGATGCCGAAGGTGCGCAGCGGTACGTCGACCCCGGCATCCCGCAGCGCCTGTCCGACCGCCGAACCGACGCCCCCGGCACGGCTGTTGTCCTCGGCGACGGCGACCAGCCGGTGCCGTTCGGCGAGCGGGGCCAGCTGTTCGTCGACGGGCTTGACCCAGCGCGGGTCGACGACGGTGCAGCGGATGCCGCGGC
Organism: Streptomyces sp. NPDC057543; assembly: GCF_042801895.1. Classification (NCBI taxonomy): domain Bacteria; kingdom Bacillati; phylum Actinomycetota; class Actinomycetes; order Kitasatosporales; family Streptomycetaceae; genus Streptomyces; species Streptomyces sp. NPDC057543. Next base: position 7,224 of record NZ_JBHVFF010000323.1, read on the forward strand.
CCGCCAGCAGGTCGGCCGCGCCGAGACAGACGGGGGCAAGCACGCCGACGGCCACCAGCAGCACATCGGGGTCGTCCGCCCAGTGAAGAACGTCCATGGAGCCGATCCGGTCGATGGCCGGGACCGGCTCGCCCACCGATTCCTTGGGGAACCGGATCACGGTGGGGGCGTCGTCGATGTCGACGGCCTCGCGGAGTTCGGCCCGGAGCTCGTGGGCGTCGCGCGGGGCGGCGATCCGCAGTCCGGGGACGACCTGAAGCAGGGACATGTCCCACATGCCGTTGTGCGAAGGCCCGTCGGGTCCGGTGATCCCGGCCCGGTCGAGGACGAAGGTCACCCCACACTTGTGCAGCGCGACGTCCATCAGCAACTGGTCGAAGGCCCGGTTGAGGAAGGTGGCGTACACGGCGACGACCGGATGCAGTCCGGCGGTGGCGAGTCCCGCCGCGCAGACCGCGGCGTGCTGCTCGGCGATCCCGACGTCCCAGACCCGGTCGGGGAACGCCTCGGCGAACTTGGTCAGTCCGACGGGGTGCAGCATCGCCGCGGTGATGGCCACGACATCCGGCCGCTCCGCGCCGATCGCGGCGATCTCGTCCCCGAACACCGAGGTCCAGGAGGGCGCTTCCGTCGGGACGAGCGGTGCGCAGGTCAGCGGGTCCATCGCGCCCACGGTGTGGAAGCGGTCGGCCTCGTCCAGGAGCGCGGGAGGGTAGCCGCGGCCCTTCTCGGTGAGGCAGTGCACCAGCACCGGGCCGTGGAAGCGTTTCGCCCGGTGCAGTGCGGACTCGACGGCCGCGATGTCGTGCCCGTCGATCGGCCCGACGTACTTGAGCCCGAGGTCCTCGAACATGCCCTGCGGGGCGAAGGCGTCCTTGAACCCCTTCTTCGCGCCGTGCAGGGACTCGTACAACGGCTGTCCGATGACGGGCGTCTGCTGGAGCACTCCCTTGCCCCAGGAGAGGAAGCGTTCGTATCCGTCGGTGGTACGGAGGGTGGCGAGGTGGTTGGCGAGGCCGCCGATCGTCGGGCCGTACGAACGCTCGTTGTCGTTGACGACGATGACGAGCGGCCGGTCGCGTGCGGCCGCGATGTTGTTGAGCGCCTCCCAGGCCATGCCGCCGGTGAGGGCACCGTCGCCGATGACGGCCACCACATGGTCGCTCCGCCCCAGCACCTGGTGGGCCTTGGCCAGGCCGTCGGCCCAGCCGAGGACGGTCGAGGCATGCGAGTTCTCGATGACGTCGTGCTCGGACTCCTCCCGGGAGGGGTAGCCGGACAGGCCCCCCTTGCCGCGGAGTTTGGAGAAGTCCTGCCGCCCGGTGAGCAGCTTGTGCACATAACTCTGGTGCCCGGTGTCCCACAGGATGCGGTCCACCGGCGAGTCGAAGGCCCGGTGCAGGGCGATGGAAAGCTCCACCACTCCCAGGTTCGGGCCCAGATGACCGCCGGTCCTCGCCACTGCCCGGACGAGGAACTGCCTGATGTCCTCGGCCAGTTCGTCGAGTTGCGCGTCGCTCAGCGCCTTGAGATCGTGCGGCCCCCGGATGCTCTCCAGAATCGTCACGTTCGGGCCCCCTCTCTGGTTCTGTTTCAGCTCACGGTGACGGCGGGAACGCCCGATGGTGTCCCCGCGCCGTCCATGCCCTCGGCGATCTTCATGGCTTCTTCGATCAGCGTCTCGACGATCTTCGACTCGGGCACGGTCTTGATGACCTCGCCCTTCACGAAGATCTGCCCCT
>NZ_JBHVFF010000324.1:0-8936 GCF_042801895.1 Streptomyces sp. NPDC057543
CCCCTGGTTCGCCCGGTTCGGTCGGGCGTGGCTGTTCTCCGGGTGCTTCGCTACACCGGCATGGGGCAGTACACCGTCACTGCCTCCGGGAGCTTGTCGATCATCAACTCATGGCGACTGTAGGCGACTTCACCGTCGAAAGCGTAAGGAGTCCCGGGTGTCAGGCCGGTGATCCGCACCCGGTGGCGTCGTTGTGCCGCGTGGACGGGGGAGCGGGTGAGGGGACCTGCGACGGCCGCCGCGAGCAGGCGCAGCCCCGGCGTGCGGCCGCCGTGCACCACCCGCACATCCAGCAGGCCATCCGCGAGGTTGTGCCGACGGCCCGGTGCCGGACCCACGCGCTGGAACAGCCCATTGCCCACGAACAGCAGCCACAGCGGGCGCCGCCGTCCCTCCACCTCCGCCTCCAGCGGACGGTCTCCGCGCAGCACCTTCCAGGCCGCGAGCACGCCCGCCGACCAGCCTCCTACCCGGGGGGCCCAGTGCTCACGGGCCCGTACCAGTTCGGGATAGACGCCCATGCTGAAGGCGTTGAGGAAGTAGCCGTGGGCACCGCCGGGCCCCTCGGGACCGGGCCGGAAGCGGCCGAGATCGACCCGCACCGCATCGCCGGCGAGCAGCGCCGCACAGGTGTCGTCCACGGTCTCGATGCCCAGGTCGTAGGCGAAGTGATTCAGCGTCCCGCCCGGAAACACCGCCAGCGGCACGCCGTGCGCGGCGGCGACGGCCGCGGCGCGGTTGACCGTGCCGTCCCCGCCGCACACCCCCAGTGCCCTGCCCCGGCCCGCCGCCTTCTCCAGTTCGGCGGAGAGCTCATCGGGGGCGCACTCCACCACATCGGCACCCGGCAGCGCGCTCCGCACCAGCGAGGCCGTCGCCGTAGCGGTGCCCGATTCCTCGTTGACCACGACCACCAGGCCCTGGCCGGCCGGCAGTGCGGGCGCGTGACCGGGCGGGCGGCCCGGCGCCGGGAGCTGTCCACGGGTCGGCACGACACCGCGCAGGGCCAGCGCGGCGCCCACACCGAGCACCGCACCGGCCAGCACATCACTTGGATAGTGGACTCCGGTATAGACGCGGGACGCGGCGACGGAGAGGGCGAGCGGCGCCACGACCGCGCCCCAGCCCTTCGATTCGAGGGCCACGCCGGTGGCGAACGCCGCAGCCGACGCGGCGTGCCCGGAGGGGAACGACGTGGTGATCGGTTGACGCGTGAGCCGCCGTATCACCGGCACGGCGTCCAGCAACGGGCGCTGTCTGCGTACCGCGCTCTTACCGAGGGTGTTGGTCACGGCCGAAGCCACGCCCAGCGAGGCCATCCCGCGCAGGGCGGCCCGCCGCGCCCGCGCACTGCCGCCCAGCGCCGCCAGCGCGGCCGCGGCGCCCAGCCACAGGAGTCCGTGATCGGCGCTGCGGCTCAGCCGTGGCAGCACCGGCCCGGCGCCCGGCCAGTTCCGGTGGGCCAGGCTCCGGAACGCGGCGAGATCGCGGCGGTGCAGCGCATCGCGAAGTGCGGTGGACGACGGGACGGTGAACGGGATACGCGTTGCGGACATGGGACAGCGAATACCCCGCCCGGCCGTGCCGAACCAGGAGGCGCGCTCGCGCCGCGCGGCCGGACTGTATGCGCAGGGCGGGTGGCGGCGGAGACGCTCAGAACTCCAAGATCGTCCCGTGGCCGGTTTCTGGCGCACCTGGGTCATGCCCCAGCAGGACGTGCAGGCGGACCCGACGGCCCATGAACAGGATCTCCGCGAGCGCGTCCGGGGCGGAGCGCCTCTTGGGGGCGCCCTTGTGCCGGGTCTTCTCCCCACAGCGGCCGCCTCATGGTCGCGTAGACCTCATCGAGTGGGATCACCGGGCGCGGTCCGGCCGGTGCGCCCGCTCACGCTGCGTGCCTGCGCACGGTCCGGGCCCCGTAGCTCGTCACCCAGCGGATGAGCAACGGTGTGAGCATCACCACGAGGAAGAGCCGAAGGCTCTGAGAGGTGGAGATGAGGGCGACGTTGGAATGCAGTGACGCGGCAGTGGCGAGGACCGCGTTGATGCCGCCGGGAGTGGTAGCCAGGTAGGCGTCGTTGAAGGAGATGCCGACCGCGGCGGCCAGCGCGCCGGCAAGCGCGGCACACATCAGGCAGACGGTGAAGGTTGCGGCCAGTACATACGGCAGCATGCGTCCGACGTGGCGCAGCGTGGGGCGGGTGAAGCGCGAGCCCACCTCCAGGCCGATCACCGCGAAGACCGCGTCCTGGAGCGGCCCGACCGGCTGGAACCCGTGCGCAGCGCCGGTGAACACGCCGACTGCGGTCAGCAGCATGGGGCCCAGCAGCGTGGGCGCGGGCAGCCTCAGCCGACGTCCGAGGCTGCCGCCGAGCGTGCAGAGCGCGGCCAGGACGAGCAGACCTGCCAAGGTGTGTGAGGAATTCACCAGGGCCAGGGAGTCCGGCAGCAGGGCGGATCCGAACGGCCGGGCGTGAGCGGGGTTCCCGGCGTGCGCAGCAGTGTGAAGGGCCAGTACGACGACCGGCGCGGAGGCGGCCACCATGCCGACCCGCAGGTACTGCATGAACGCCACCACCCGGCTGTCCGCGTCCAGGTCGTCGGCGCAGGCGATGATCGCCGCGGACCCGCCTGGGACCATTCCAAGGACGGCGTCGCTATGGCTCATCCGGGTCAGGCGCGGGAGTATCAGCGCGACGCCGAGGCACAGAACGACTGTGGCCAGCGTCACGCCGGCCAGCGGTCCGATCGAGCCGACCACGGACCGTACCGCCCCGGGGTCGAGGTAGCTGCCCATGAGTACGCCGACCACCGCTTGCGCCGAACGGTTTGCACGCGCGGGAAACCGCGACCGCATGGTGCCCGTCAGTGACGCGATCACACCCACGACCAGCGCGGTCAGCAGATGCGCGGCCGGGACGCCGGCCCACCGGGCGGAGTTGCCAAGGAAATAGCACACGGTGGCGAGCAGCAGCCAGCGAACGGCAGGTGAGGCCGCCGCTGTGCGCAGGGGCGCCGATGATCGGGCAGAACGAAACAGGGTGGTAGGGAAGGGCACTGTCCTCCTTGTCGGCACCGATCTCTACGACCGTAATGCTCATCTTCTTCGCCGCTTGACGCGACACCCACAGTTAAAAGTATCAAAAGGGAACAATGTCCGTATTGTCGACATGTCGTGGGCAAGTCAAACACCCACACCTGCTCCATGCGGTGGGCTGGCCGCATTGACCCCCTCCGATTGCCCTGAGGGGCGAGGATTCTCCGTCTGTGGGTGGTCGTCATAGGGTGAGGGCCACCCGCTCCGGTGGGTTCCTGGTTCTTCCCCACGCGGGGTGGGGGTTGTGTGCGCTGCCAGGGCGTTCCCTTGGTCTTACGTGCGCTCCGCAGGCGTGCCGTTACCGGCGTCGGGCTCCCGGTCCGGGGGTGGGTGGTGCAGTCGAGAGGGTCGCGTGGATGCGGCGGCCTTCATGGCGGACGTTCTTGCCCGCGTTCCAGCCCCGGTCGTACAGGGTGCCGCAGGTCCGGGCAGGTCCACTGCCGTATGTGCAACGGCTTGGGGCCGTCCTTGTGCCCGCACGCGGAGCAGACCTGGTAGCTGGGGAAGTACCGGTGTATCGCATCAGCGTCGAGCGGATGAAAATGCTGGAATGGGAGACCACCGAGATCCACCCGAGCAACATCGCCCCCGACGCCTAGTGACTCTCACAAACGACCCTTTTTCCGGAGTAGGAGCGGAATCGGCTGGCGGGAGCGGTCCCAGCTGTCCCTGTTCGACGGAGGTCGCCCGAAAGACAACAGCTTCTCAAGCTGAGTGCGTGATTCCGGTGGTCCGCCGGACCGAGGAGCGCGAGAAGGAGCCGGTGGGCCTCGCGGCCGACGGTGCCGAGGTGCTCTCCGGCCGGCTCGGACACCACGAGGGGCAGAGACATCGAGGGGAAGAGACATTGAGTGGCACAGGCCTGGACGTGGCCGTACGCGAGCAGGCCGAGCTCGGCGAGGGCCCGACCTGGGACCCGGTCGGCGGCCGGCTGATCTGGGTCGACATCGTCGCCGCCCGCGTGCACACCTACGACCCGGTGACCGGCCTTCGTACGGTCATGGCCACCGAACAGCACGTCGGAGCGGCCAAACCACGCGCCGGTGGCGGGCTCGTGGTCCATCTGCGTGACGGCATCGGCCTGTACGGCCCCGACGGCGCGTTCCGCTGGCTGGTCCACGACCGCGAGCCCGGACGTCGCGGCAACGACGGGGCGGTCGCCCCGGACGGTGCGCTGTGGGCGGGCACCATGCGCTACGACGGCGCGGAGACCGGCGGCAGCCTCTCCCGCATCGCACCCGACGGCACGGTCACCCCGGTACTGCCCGTCGTGGCCTGCGGCAACGGCATCGGGTGGAGCCCGGACGAGCGGCTGATGTACTTCATCGACACGCCCACGCGCCGCATCGACGTCTTCGACTTCGACGGAGAACACGCCGTGAATCGGCGCCCGTTCGCCACCATCGAGGAGGGCGCGGGGTTCCCCGACGGGCTGACGGTCGACGCCGACGGGGCCGTCTGGGTCGCCCTGTGGGACGGTGCCGCGGTGCGCCGCTACACGGCCGACGGCTCCTTGGACCGCGTCGTCGGACTTCCGGTACGACGCCCGACCGCCTGCGCGTTCGGCGGTGCGGACCTGCGCGACCTCTACATCTCCACGGCCCGCACGGGCCTCGCCGCCCCGCACCCGCTGTCCGGTTCGCTGCTGGTGCTGCCGGACGCGGGGCACGGGATGCCCGGGACGGCCTTCGCGGGCTGAACCCGCCCCCTCGACCGGCACCGGCGACGGCTCCGCCGGGCGGGCGCCGTCGGTCGAACCCTCGTATAAAGGGCCCTGAGTGCAAAAGGGTCCTGAGTGCAAAAGGGTCCTGAGTACTGAAAGGTCCTGAGCGCGAGACGCACGGGACAGGGCGACGGGGCGGCGGCGAAAGGAGGCTCGATGGCGCGGCAGCGGACCGGGCGGACCGGACTGGCGGGGCGTGGCGGGGAGGGCGGGGGCGGAGCACATTCCGTACGGGAGGACCGCGGCCCGGTCCGGTACGGGCCGCCGGCCCCCGATCCCGGTCTGCCCGTCCTGCCGGAACTGGCCGAGGTGCTCGCCGCCGCGGCCGGACGCGGCGAACCCGAACCGACCGGCGGCGGTGACGCCCTGCGCGAGGCCGCGACCGACTACTGGGCGCGGCGCGGGCTGCACGGCGACCCGGAGCACGTCGCCGCCGCCCCGGGGGCCTCGCCGCTGCTGCTCGCACTGATCGCCGCGCACGGCGGCGACGTGCTCATGCCCCGCCCCTGCACGGCCACCTGGATCCCGCAGGCCCGGCTGCTGGGCCGGCCCGCCTACCACGTGCCGACCCCGGCCGAGTGCGGCGGCGTGCCCGATCCGTACGCGCTGTTGGAGACCGTGCGCCGGGTGCGCGCCGAGGGCGGCCGGCCCCGGCTGCTGCTGATCTCCGTCGTCGACGACCCGACCGCCACCGTCGCCCCACCGGAACTGGTGCGCGAGGCCTGCGAGGCCGCGGTCGCCGAGGGGATGCACATCGTCAGCGACGAGACGTGGCGCGACACCCTGCACCGGCCGCACGACACGGTCCTGCTCAGTCCGGCCGAGATGTGCCCCGACGACGTCACGGTCGTCAGCGATCTCGCCGGCGCGCTGACCCCGTCCGCCTGGCCGGTCGCGATCGCCCGGTTCCCGGACACCGAGCGGGCGTCGGCGCGCCATGCCCGTACCCTCGACATCCTCACCGCGCTCGGCGCGCTCGTCGCGGGACCCGTCGCCATGGCCGCCGCCCACGCGCTGCGCGAACCGGAATCCGTCACCGACCGGGTCCGCCGGGCCGCCGCACTGCAGGCGAAGGTCGCCGCGGCGGCCCACCGGGCGGTCCTCGCATCGGGCGCGCTGGCCAGGCCCCCGCAGGCGGGGCGCCATCTGTACGTCGACCTCGGGCCACTCCGATCGCGGCTGGCGAACCGCGGTGTCACGGACTCCCTGGAGCTGGAGGAGTACCTGACGGAACGTCTCGGCGCACCGACGCCGGGCGGCCACCGGTTCGGCGACGAACTGGGGGCGCTGCGCGTACGGCTGGGCACCGGGACGCTGCTCGGGTCGACTCCGGAACAGCAGATGGAGTCCCTCACCGCTGTGGAGCCCCTGGAATTGCCGCATGTGGCCGAAGCCCTGAACATTTTCGGGACGACACTCGACGAACTCCGATGAGGAACAGCGAGACAGGAGTCTCTCGATGACGGAACAGACCGAGCGCTCCCGCACCGGGACCGCGCACCCGCACCAGGTCTCGCGCGGCGAGGTCGTCGAGCCACGTCCGCTGGGCGAGGTCCGGGTCTGGCCCAGAACCTTCGCGGACCGGCTCACCACGCCACTCCCGAGGGTCATGAGCATGTCCCGACTGGCCCGTGAACGCGCCCTGCGGCCCAACCCGGAAGGGCTGCGCGGCATGCACCGGCTCCCGTACGCCCCCGAACCCCTGCCCGTCACCCCCATCGGCGCCACCTCCGTCACCTGGGCCGGGCACGCCAGCTGGATCGTCCGCACCGGGGGTCTCACCGTCCTCACCGACCCCGTCTGGTCCCGGCGCATCCTCGGCACCCCGGCCAGGATCACGCCGGTCGGCGTCCGCTGGGAGGACCTGCCGCCCGTCGACGCCGTCGTCATCAGCCACAACCACTACGACCACCTCGACGCCCCCACCCTGCGCCGGCTGCCCCGGAACACCCCGCTGTTCGTCCCCGCCGGACTCGGCCACTGGTGCCGCCGTCGCCGCTTCACCTGTGTCACCGAACTCGACTGGTGGGAATCGGCCCGGCTGGACGGCGTCCGCTTCGACTTCGTGCCCGCCCACCACTGGTCCAAGCGCACCCTCACCGACACCTGCCGCTCGTTGTGGGGCGGCTGGATCATCGGCACCGAGGGCAGCGACGGGCAGCGGATCCACTTCGCGGGGGACAGCGGGTACGGGCACTGGTTCGGCGAGATCGGCCGCCGGTACCCCGGCATCGACCTGACCCTGATGCCGATCGGGGCGTACGAACCGCGCTGGTGGCTCGGTGACGTACACACCGATCCGGAGGAGGCCGTGCAGGCGTACGAGGACCTCGGCGCCCGCGCGATGGCGCCGATGCACTGGGCGACCTTCCTGCTCTCCGCGGAGCCCGTACTGGAACCGCTGGCCCGGCTGCGTACCGCCTGGCAGCGGGCCGGACACCCCCGGACACGGCTCTGGGACCTGCCGATCGGCGGCTCCCGCCTGCTCGACCCGGTACCCGGCACGGTCAGTGGCTGAACCGCGCCCGCACCCTGCGCCACACCGCGGGAGCCCCGCTGATCAGCAGCGTCAGACCCACCGCCGCCACCACGCCCTGCCACGGCTCGGGGAAGAGCGAACCGCCCAGAATGCCGATCAGCTGGTACGTCGCCGCCCACGCAAGACAGGCCGGAACGTCCCCGCGGGCGAACCGGCGCAGCGGTATCCGGCCCAGCAGACAGGCCAGCATCACCGGAATCCGGCCCGCCGGTACCAGCCTCGACAGCACGAGCACCACCGCACCGTGCTCGTCCAGCTTCCGCTGGGCCTGCGCCAGCCGCTCCGGAGCGGCCCGGTCGCTGATCGTCCGCAGCCACTTCGAACCGTTCTTCGACCGCACCCCGCGCTGACCGAGCCAGTACAGGCAGATGTCACCGAGGAACGCCGCGGCCGACGCCACCCCGAAGACGATCAGCAGCGAGAACGGCGACGCCTGATGCAGCGCCACCACGGCGGCCGAACTCACCAGAGCGCCCGTCGGCACCACCGGCACCAGCGAGCCCAGTGCCACCAGTAGAAACAGGGATGGGTAGCCGACCGCCTGCTGCGTCGACTCCGGGGGCAGCTGTCTCACGACCTCCTGGATCACCGGGCGGCCTCCGGCCGCACGTGTTCGCCGTGCGACAGCCGGTGCACCGCCACCTCCGGCGCCAGCAGCGCCGCCTTGCGGACGAACTCGTCACCCGGCGAGTGGAACTCGTGGGGCCTGATCCCGTCCATGCCGATCGGCCAGTACGTGCCGTAATGCACCGGCACGGCCGACCGGGGAGCCAGCCGGGCCAGCGCCTGCGCGGCCCGGCCCGCGTCCAGATGACTGTGGCCCAGATACGGACCCCAGCCGCCCACCGGCAACAGCGCCACATCCACCGGACCGACGGCCCGGGCCATGTCGTCGAAGAGCCCGGTGTCACCGGCGAAATACGTCCGTGCCTCGCCCTCGACCACATAGCCGAGCGCGGGGGAGCGGTGCGGGCCCACGGGCAGCCGCCTGCCGTCGTGCAGCGCGGGAACGGCCCGGACCCGGATCTCGCCGACCCGGACCACGTCGCCCTGAGAGACCTCGGTGATCCGCAGCCCGCGCACCGAGCGCAGCACCCGCAGGCCCGGCACGGAGCGCACCGCACCCGTCGGCACGATGAGCCGGCTGCCGGGCGCGAGCCGGGCCAGCGACGGCAGATGCAGGTGGTCGGAGTGCAGATGCGAGACGAGCACGACATCGGCGACCGCGGCTTCGGGGCCGGGCAGCTCGCCGCGGCGGCGGCGCAGATGCGCGAGCCGCCGGACGAAGAGCGGATCGGTCAGCACGCGGACCCCGGAGTCCTCGATCGTGCAGGTGGCATGACCCCACCAGGTGACTTCCACCGGCACGCGGTGCCTCCTCGTTCCCGGGTTTCCTTGGTTCCGGCTCCTTGCTCCGGCCCCGGCATCGAGCCTAAGGGCTGTCCCGTAGTCCCTGGCGGGCGCACGACGACAGCTACGGCGCCTCGCCGCGTTGTCGGAACGCCCGAATACAGCCAGTATGCGAGCGCCCCTCCGCCTTGCGATGCACCGCATCTGACGCCGCGCGCTGATCCACC
>NZ_JBHVFF010000325.1:0-8921 GCF_042801895.1 Streptomyces sp. NPDC057543
GGGCCACGGCGGGAGTGTGACGACAGGCCTCAGCGCTGTACTTCGACGGCATCCAAGGTGATGTTGTGGCCCTGGCTCGCCTGGTTCTTGTGCGCTGACACCGTGATCGTGACGGTGTGCGGGCCGTCGCGCGGCCATCTCGCCGAGACTGCCTGGGTCTGGCATCCCTTGTGACCTGCGGCGTACAAAAGTGGGTCTCCGAACTTGATGGGGTGTGGCGGTGACGGGCGGGCTCGCCGGTCACACTGCGTGAGGCAGTGGGGGGCGGGCGCCCCGGACGCAAGTCGCCCGTGGGCCTTCGTGATCACGATTGTTCTCTACACGGTCGCGCCGGTCCGACCCGCTGTAGCTGCTCCGGAATCCAGGCCGAGCGCGTCGACGACGAGCGTTGTGTACCCCAGCTGCTCGACAAGCCCGTCGAGCACCGGCGCGGACTCCGCCAGCCCGCGCTGCACCGCCGGGGACAGCAGCTCCGTCGACCCGACCCGCGCGAGCAGGTCGAGTGCAACCGGGTGACCGTCCTCACGGAGAAGGCGGAGGAGGTCCCTGAGCAGCTGCTGCTCGCCCACGCTCCCGCCTTCGTAGCGCCCACCCACGCGCGCCGCCAGCATGACCGCACCACCGGGTGGGTCGGCGGCCAGCTCCGCGAGCGCGGTCCCGTGGTCAGGGGCGGCGAGGGCGGCGTCGAGACGGGCATCGGGCATGAGACGGAGGGTATTGGGCGAGGTCTGAAGGCGTGACAACCCATCGTGGAAACGTCGGAGCCCAGGTTCGGCCTGGCCAATAGCACGGTCGAATTCGGACTGGACAGCAGGAATCCCGGCTCGTCACATCGTCCGTCAATTTTCGCATTAATCCTGCATCGGACCTGCGCTCCTGGATGAGGAGCGTCGCGCCGTCTCAGGGGTCATCGAATTTAGCGCGGACCGACAAGGGGCCTCCACCCCTGACCCGGCCAACACACCTGGGGGAGGGACGGGAAAAATTCAGGGCGGCCGCGTGAACCTCTCCGATGCCCCGTCCCGCGGCTGGGGCCAGAGTGAATCCCGTGCCGCACAGGGGGTGGGGCACGGGAGGTGAACATGTCTTTGAGGACCGATCTCTACGCAGATATCACGGGATTCCTCCTGGCCAAGTGCGATGCCGACCCGGATGAACTCTGCGCGGAATCCGATCTGTACAACGACATCGGCATCGACTCACTCGACCTCGTCGCCATGGCGCAGACCCTTCAGGGTGCGTACGGCATCTCGATGGACGACGAGCGCATCGGTTCGCTCCGCACCGTCGGTGACGTCCTGGACTTCGCCGTCTCCAAGGTCGAAGCCAAAGCAGCTGCCTAGGTCACGGGGAGACTCTGCAATGCCTGCCTACATCACCGCCATGGGACGCTTCCTGCCCGGCGAACCGGTGCCCAACGAGGAGATCGAGGACTACATCGGCAGCGTGGGCCACTCGAGTTCGGGGTTGCGCGAGCAGATCCTCGACAACTGCGGCATCAAGTCACGGCACTACGCCATCGACAAGCAGCACAAGACCTTGTTCTCCAACACCGACATGGCGGTCGCGGCCATCCGCCAGGCGGTGGAGCGCTCGGACATCACCCTCGACGACATCGACCTCATCGCGGCGGCCACCGCCGTCCCGGATCTCATGGCGCCCGGCATCGCCAGCGGCATCCACGGCGAACTGGGCAGCCCGCCCTGCGAGATCGTCACCACCCACGGCATCTGCAGCTCCGGGATGATGGCGCTCAAGATCGCCTACCTCCAGGTGGCGGCCGGGGAGAAGAAGAACGCCGTCGCCTCCGCGTCCGAACTCGCCTCGCGCTTCATGAGGAGCGAACGGTTCGCCGACGTCCGGTCGGTCTCGGACGACGGCGCCATCGCCATGGAGATGGCGTTCCTGCGCTACATGCTCTCGGACGGCGCCGGCGCCGCGCTGGTGCAGGACCGCCCGGCGGCCGACGGGGTGAGCCTGCGGATCGACTGGATCTCGCTCACCTCCTACGCCAACACCGAGCAGACCTGCATGTACATGGGGTCGGCCGACAACTCGGCGGAGCAGACCTGGTGGGACTACCCCTCCGCGGCCGAGGCCGCCGCCGACGGTGCGCTGGCGCTGCGCCAGAACCTGGGCCTGCTGCCGCATCTTGTGCGGATTGGGGTCAAGGAGTACCAGCGGCTGCTCGACGAGGGCCGCTTCGACCCGGACGAGCTCGCCTGGCTCCCCGTGCATTACTCGAGCGAGCGCATGAAGTCCATGGTGCTCAAGGAGATCGAGCGGAGGAAGGTCAGGGCCCCCTCCGTCGAGAAGTGGTACAGCAATCTGACCCGGGTCGGGAACACGGGCAGCGCCAGCATCTACATCATCCTGGAGGAGATGCTCAGCGAGGGCCTGGTGTCCCCCGGCGAGAAGCTCCTGGTGATGGTCCCCGAGTCCGGCCGGTTCGCGGTGTCCTTCGCGCATCTGACGGCCGTCTCCGCCGGGGAGGCCTGAGGCCGTGGGGACGCAGCCCCGAGTGACCGTCTACTGGTACTCGCAGACCGGTCAGCTCCTGGAATCCATCTCCGCGGTCACCGACCCCCTGGAGAAGGCGGGTTGGGACGTGCGCAAGGTCGAGATCAGGCCGCGGGAACCCTTCCCCTTCCCCTGGCCCGTACGCCGCTTCTTCGGTGTCTTCCCCGCCTCCGTCGACCCCGACGGGGCACCCGAGATCACCGCCAGGCCGCCGGTGGCCGAGGACGACGACGCGGACCTGGTCCTCTTCGCCTTCCCCGTCTGGTACCTGGCTCCGGCGCTGCCCATGCGGGCGCTCGTCGGTGCCGAGCCGAAGGCGTTCGACGGGCGTGCCGTCGTCGGCCTGGTGGCCTGCCGGAACATGTGGTACTCGGCCGCCGTCGAGGTGCAGCGGCTGCTCCAGGCCGCGGGCGGCCGCTACGTGGGCACCATCGCCGCGGTGGACACCGCCTCCGCCGGGGTCACCTTCGTCACCACGCTGCGCTGGCTGCTCGCCGGAAAGCGCGATGCGTCCTGGGGGTTCCCGCGCGCCGGTGTCGGCACGGACGAGCTGGACCGGCTCGCGCTCCTCGGAGAGCGCATCGCCGAACTCGCCCCGGCGCACCCCGAACTCGCCACGGAACAGGACGAACCCGCGTCCCTCACCGCTTCCGAGGAAGCCCTGGCCGACCGGGTCCGCGACGTTCTCGCCGCCTATGACGCGGCCCCCGTGAACCCTCCGCTGGCCGCGGCCGACCTCCTCGCCGGGAAGGCCTTCCGGATCTGGGGCCGGGTCATCCGCGCCGCCGGCCGGCGTGGCGAGGCCCAACGCACCGCACTCACAGGAATGTTCGTGCTCTGGCTCACCGGCGCCATCCTGGCCGGGTTGCCCGCAGTCGTCGTCGCCCGCGTCCTGTTCAAGGCCGGCTTCGACGCCGCGGTGGCCCGCCGCCTGGCACCGGTCGTCGCCCGTCTTACGGAGGTGCGCCGATGACTGCGCCCGTATCCCATCCACTGGAGGCCGCCGAGCGGGTGGAGGTCGACGTCGTGGTGGTCGGTGGCGGGCCCACCGGCCTCGCCGCGGCCCACTTCCTCGCCGGACTCGGCGTACGCACGGTCGTCCTGGAAGAGCGCACCTCACCGTCCGGCCATCCACGCGCCACGGTGATCAACTCGCGCACCATGGAGCTGCTCAGGCACCTGGGCGTCGATGCCGAGGTGCGCCGTGCCGGCGTGCCCCTGCAGAACACGGCGCGCATCACCTGGTGCACCGAGCTCGCCGGCACCGAACTCGCCGGCCTCGACATCATCGCTTCGGCGGACGCCCTGATGCAGCGAGCGGTCAACAGCCCGGTCCTTCCCGTCATCTGCTCGCAGAACCGGGTGGAAGCGCTGCTCGTCGACAGGCTCCCCGAAAACGCGCGAGTGATCCGCGGCGTCAAGGCCGAGGAGCTGACCCGGACTCCGTCCGGTGTCAGGGTGACCGCCGGGGGCGAGCGCCCCACCGTCGTCGAGGCCCGCTACGCCGTCCTGGCCGAGGGGCTGCACGGCTCGCTGCGCGAGACGGTGGGCCTGCGACGGACCGCGGCCACGCCGCTCGGCAGGCTCCTCGACATCCACTTCAGCGCCGACCTCTCGCCCTGGACGGCCGGCCGGGAGAGCGCCCTGTACTGGGTGCTCAACGACACCGTGCGGGGCGTCCTCGTCACCGTGGACCCCGTGCGCGGCGAATGGCTCCTGGAGATCCCCGCCCTTACCGCCGACGAGGAACACACCTACTTCGAGGAGGAAGTCGATCACCACAAGCTGATCGAGGCCGCCATCGGCGAGTCGCGCGAAGCGATCGGGGGGCTGCGCATCCACTCCGTACGGAACTGGGTGATGGGCTCCACCGGACTCGCCTCCTGGCGCAGCGCCGACGGCCGGGTGCTCGCCGCAGGGGACGCCGCCCACACCTTCCCGCCCACCGGGGGCTTCGGCATGAACACCGGCATCCAGGACGCCCACAACCTCGCCTGGAAGCTGGCCGCGGTACTGCGCGGCGGTGCCCCCGACGCGCTGCTCGACTCGTACGAGGGTGAGCGGCGCCCGGTCGCGGAGTTCAACGCCCGGCACAGCGAGATCAACGCCCTGCAGAAGCGGGCACTGCTCCAATCCGACGCCGACCGGGAGAAGTTCGCCCGAAACATCGAAGAGCATCGGCCACACTTCGACTTCGAGGGGCAGACGCTGGGTTTCACCTACGCACCAGGCCCCGGCGAGCCCGTGGTCCAGGACGTGGTGACCTATCGGCCGACCGCCCAGGCAGGCCACCGGGCCCCGCACGCCTGGCTGGACCGGGCCGGCGACCGGATCTCCACGACCGACCTGAGCCGCACCGGCTTCGCCCTGCTCACCGGGGCCGAGGGAGCCGTCTGGCAGCAAGTGGTGAAGGAGACCCCGACCTTCATGGGCCTGCCCCTCACAGCAGCCGTGATCACCACGGACGGGCCCCAACTGCGCGATGTCAGCGGAGCCTTCGCCGACAGCTACGCCCTGCATGGGGCGGAAGCGGTTCTCGTACGGCCCGATGGCCATGTCCTCGCCCGGCTGCCCGGCGTCGCACCACAGCAGGAACTCCGGCAGGCCGTCGACCGAATAGTCAATAGCGGGCCGGTGCCCGCACGAGCGGAAGGGCACTCATGACGGCCGGACCGACCTTCTCCCCGGAGCGAGTCGCGGCACTGCGCTCCGGCGAACTCTCCGAAGTCCGCGCCGCCCTCGCCGGGCTGTCGCGCGAGGACCTGGCGGCCTGGCTGGCCACACCCGACGGCGAGGACGTGCTGCGCACGGTCTTCGAGCGGATGCCCGAGCGCTACACCGGAGGCCCCATGGACGGTACGCAGACCGCCCGTTGGGAGGTCGAAAGGTTGCCGGCCTCCACCCTCGCGTACGACCTCGTACTGACCGAGGACACGTGCGACGTGCGCGAGACGGGGATCTCGGGCGCCCCCGCGGTCACCCTCGCCCTCGACGCGGTCAGCTTCGTGGAGATGGCCTCCGCCGCAGTTCAGGGAATGGATCTGTTGCTCAAGGGCCGGCTGCACATCCGGGGTGATGTGAATCTCGCGATCCGGATGGAGTCTCTCTTCGGGCTCGCCGAGCCGGGTGAGCCCCTATGAACACCGCCCCCGGGCGTCACCGGGTGGTGGTGACGGGCATCGGCATGGTCAACCCGCTCGGCATCGGCACCGAGACGGTCTGGACGCGGCTGCTCGCCGGAACCTCCGGCGTGGGACCGATCCAGGGCTTCGACGCCGACCGGCTGCCGGTGCGTATCGCCGCCGAGGTGACGGACTTCGACCCGACCGACTGGCTGACCCGCAAGGAGGCCAGACGCCTCGACCGGTTCTGCCACTTCGCGATCGCCGCGGCCGAACTCGCCGTGGAGCGCGCGGGCCTCGACGGCATCGACCGGGACGGCGCCGCCACCGTGATCGGCAGCGCCATCGGCGGCGCCGGCACCATGATGGAGGGGGTGCTGAAGGACGCGGAAGCACCCCGGATGGTCTCCCCGTTCTTCGTGCCCAGCTCCATCGTCAACATGGGCGCGGGCACGGTCGCCCAGCGCTTCGGCTTCCGCGGCCCCGGCGCCGCACCGGTCACCGCCTGCGCCTCCTCGGCCGACGCGATCGGGCAGGCCTACCGCATGGTCCGCGACGGCTATGCCGGGGCCGCACTGGCGGGCGGCTCCGAGGCATGCATCGCCTCGCCGCTGATCGCGGGCTTCGCCAACATGCGCGCGCTGTCCCGCCGCAACGACGAACCCCACCGAGCCTCCCGCCCGTTCACCGCGGACCGGGACGGTTTCGTCATGGGGGAGGGCGCCACCATGCTGCTCCTGGAGACCGCGGAGTCGGCCGAGGCGCGGGGCGCGTACGTCTACGCCGAGATCTGCGGCTACGGCCAGACCAGCGATTCCTACCACGTCACCGCCCCCGATCCCACCGGGCAGAGTGCCGCCCGCGCCATGCTCGCCGCGCTGCGCGAGGCCGACCTCAAGCCCGGCGAGATCGACCACATCAACGCCCATGGCACCTCGACCCCGTTCTCCGATGCCGCCGAGACGAAGGCGATCAAGTCCGCCTTCGGCACGCACAGCGGGAACCTGGCCGTCAGTTCCACCAAGTCGATGACCGGCCATCTGCTGGGCGCGGCCGGCGCGACCGAGACGGCGTTCTGCGCCCTGGCCATCGACCGCGGGGTCATCCCGCCCACCATCAACCAGGACGCGGCCGACCCCGAGTGCGATCTCGACTACGTGCCGAACACCGCCCGTCCGTACGAGATCCAGGCGGCCCTCTCCAATTCCTTCGCCTTCGGCGGGCAGAACGTCTCGCTCGCCCTCCAACGCTTCGTCAGGGAGTGACCCCACCCATGTGCATGGAGCTCACGCCGGAAGCCACCTGCAGAGCTCGGGTGTGCATCGAGATCGGCGGCAGGGAGATCCCCCGCCGAGCCGGGCAAGGTCACTGTCGTACCGCCGGGCGTTTCGCACCGCGTCGTCAACCGTCACCAGGACGCCGCCGCAGGCATGTTCAGCACCCTGACGCCCGCCCCGCGCGCCAACGAACTCCTGGAGACGGCTCTCGGGCCTGGCCGGCGACGGCCACACCAACCGCAAGGGCTACCCCCATGTGCTCCGGGCCGCGGTCATCGCCCGCGGGTTCGGCGAGTTCGCCGTCGTAAAGCCCCCAAGTGGGTCCAGGACCTGGTCTTCGGCCTGCTCGCACCGATGGGCCGGGCCCTCAACCACCAAGGCACCTGCATCCCGTTGGACCGCCGGCCGAGCCCGCGGCGCCACTCGTGACCGCACCTCAGGAAGGCACCTCGATGACCCAGGTCTCCACCGCCCCCATGACCACCGCCGCCCCCGGTCCCACCGGCCGTCTGCGCGCCCTGCTCGCGATGTCCGGCAATCCGCTGAACTACCTCACCGGGCTGCGCGACCAGTACGGCCCCGTCGTGCGCATCCCGCTCGGCTGGCGCGAGTTGTACATGATCAACGACCCGGAGGCGGTCCACGAGGTCCTGGTCACGTCGCACCGCAACTTCGGGAAAGACGTCATGAGCGTCGGACGCGGCAAGTGGGCCGCCCCGCTCGAGGTGATCCTCGGCAACGGCCTGGTCACCAGCGATGGCAAGTTCCACCGCAAGCAGCGCAGGCTGATACAGCCGATGTTCCATCACGAACGCGTCGCCGGCTACGGCCGTGACTTTGCCGAGCTCTCCGACGACATCCAGTCCGGCTGGAAGGACGGGGACCGGCTCGATCTGCAGGTCGAGATGACCGAGCTGACCCTCGCCATCGTGGCCCGCACGCTCTTCGACGTCTCGCTCGACAGCGATGTGGCCCGCACCATCCGCACCGCCATTCCGCGCCACGAGGGTCCGCTGCGCTGGGATTCCCTGCCCTTCGCCCGCCATCTGGCGAAGCTGCCGCTGCCCGGCAACAAGCGCTTCTACGAGGGCCGGGACAACCTCGATGCCATCGTCTACCGGCTCATGGCGGAGCGCAGGCAGCGCGACGGCCAGGGCACCGACCTGCTCTCCCTGCTGCTCGCGGCGCGCGACGCCGACACCGGGGAGCCGATGGAGGACCTCCAGGTACGGGACGAGGCGATCACCCTCCTCATGGCCGGCCACGAGACCATGGCCAGCGTTCTCACCTGGTCCTACCACCTGCTCGGCAGCCACCCCGAGGCACGGGAGCGGATGCACGAGGAGATCGACGAGGTGCTCGGCGACCGGCTGCCCACGGTCGAGGACCTGCCCCGCCTCGTCTGGACCGACGCGGTCCTCTCCGAGGCGATGCGCCTCTACCCGCCGGTCATGGGCGTCGCCCGCCGTCCCCTGGACGACTTCGAGGTCTGCGGCCACCGAGTCCCCAAGGACAGCTTCGTCGGGATCATCCCGTGGGTCGTCCACCGCGATCCCCAGTGGTGGCCGCAGTCGGAGCTCTTCGCCCCGCAGCGCTGGCTCGAGACGCCGCGGTCCGCCGGCGCGGCGGACGAGCTCACCGGTCACGCGGTACGGCCCGGACGCCCGCGCCTCGCCTATCTTCCCTTCGGCGGCGGTCCGCGGCAGTGCATAGGCAATAGTTTCTCGCGGATGGAGGGCGTCATGGCGCTGGCTACCCTGGGGCGGCACTGGGAGTTCGAGCCCGTTCCCGGGTTCGCGGTCGACCCGCTGGCCAGGATCACGATCCGGCCGCGGCACGGGCTGCCGGTGTCCGCCAGGCGCCGCTGAGCGTGTTGCGTCCATTACGACCTCACCCGCGATGGAGAGTGGATCAGCGAGCGGTGTCATGCGGCTTCTAATCCACGGCGGAGGAGGGAAGCGACGCGGAGCGTCGTTGACCGACGACAACGCCGGAGGCGGAG
>NZ_JBHVFF010000326.1:0-8867 GCF_042801895.1 Streptomyces sp. NPDC057543
CTCGGTCACGTGCCGCCGCCTCGGTGTGTGTCGCCGGGTGCGAGCAGGCTGGTGAGTTCGGCGATGGCGTCCGGCGACGGCTTGAAGTAGCGGCGGACGTTCTCCGCCTTCTTGTGCCGCGACTTGGCCATCAACATCAGCAGGCTCGCCCCCTGCTCCCCGAGGTGGGTCAGCCCGGAGTGCCGGAACTCGTGCAGATCCCAGCCTGTGCCCGCCCCGTGCAGCGCGGTGTGCTCGTCCAGCAGGGCGCGGGCCTGGCCATACGACAGCCGGGCCAGCCCGGAGCCCGGGCACACGTACGTCCCGCGACGAGACGACCTTGCCCGCCCCGGGGCGGCGGTGAGTGACGAACACCGGGCCGCGGGTGCGGTTCTTCAGCAGCCGCGGCAGCAGCCGGGCGGTGCCGGCGTCCCAGTACACAGGCTCCAGCACGAAATCCTCGCGGGCCTGGCCGCGGCGGCGGGCCTTTGGCCTTCACCAGCGCGCGGCGGCCAGCGAAGTTTAGGTCCTCGATGTTCAGCGGCAGGATCTCCTCCGCCCGCGCCACGGTCTCGTACAGCATCCGGTAGAAGCACTTCTCCCGCAGGTGCACCTCGCGGCGGGCGATCAGTCGGTCGATCGCCATCTTCGAGCGCGCCGGCGTCTCGGAGTCCGGCGGGGTCAAGCGCTTGGCCCAGGCCGGCACCTCCGGGCCGTCGAAGCCGCGCTCGGCGCACCAGGCGAGCCAGGACAGCACCGCCGCCCGGCGGGCGTTCCAGGTGTTCACCGCCGCCGAGCCCCACAGCGCTTCGAGGGCCTCGCCGATCTCGTCGTCCGCGACCTGCCCGAGCGGCCGGCCCTCGCCGACCCGTTCGGCGGTCTTGCCGACCCCGATCGCGTAATTCCGCACCGTGTTCGGGTTGCCGAGCGCGTCGAGGAAGGCGTCCGCGGCGCCGCGGACGGTGAGCGCCTTCCGGGCGGGCAGCTGCGCGACGGTGGCCACCGCTTCCCCCTTGCCACAGATAACAGGGCCGCTTTGTGTAGCGGCCCGGAACCGTCGCCGCAGGTCGCGATCAACGATGCCCCAGATAATAGGGCGTTATCCGTGGCGAAGTGCCGTGAATTGCATCAGGTGAGAGGACTCACCCCTGGCTGTAGGGGGCGCCTGAGCAGGCAGGCGTCGGCTGGTCGCAGTCCGGAGACACCCCCGACGATCCGCCCTGACCGCCTGACGGCTGCCCGCGTGACCTGCGGCAACCTCGCTCGTTCTCATCTAATGAACGATTCATTCGCCTTTCTCGCGGCGTGTTGGGGGTTGGCGTGGGCGGTTCCTCATGGAATGTGCCGGGGGCGGCACCGTCACTGTTCATCGTGGGCGGCGCTCCGCTGCTGCACCCGGAGAGCCAGGTCTTCGAGGGCATGCTGGCGGGGTGGCGTGATCAGCAGCTGGCCCGGAATCTGAGCAAGGACACGATCGCGGACCGGCTCCTGGCGGTACGGCGGTTCCAGCGCTTCACCAACGAGTGGCCGTGGACGTGGCGCCCTACGGACGTCGAGGAGTACACCGCCCACCCGCGGAGCGACGGGCGGGAACGGTCCCATTCCACGATCCGCATCTATCACGGCCACGTCCGGTTGTTCCTGGAGTACGTCGCCGACCCTCGCTACGAGTGGACAGCGGTCAGCGAGCGTCTCTTCGGCAACCATCCGGCCCAGGTGTTCTTCGAGTGGAACACCGCCGTGCATGCCGCCGAGTACGAAGGCCGGCCCGGGCGCCGTGCTCTGACCAAGGCCGAGCTTCAGCGGTTCTTCGACTACGCCGATGACCAGGTGGCCGCCGCCCGAACCTCGGGCCGCAAGGGCTGGCTCCCGGCCATGCGAGACGCGACCGCCATGAAGGCCACGTACGCCTGGGGGCTGCGTCGCCGCGAGGTGATCAAGCTGGATCTCGCGGACTTCGGGCACAACCCACACGCTCCCGAGTTTGGTGAGTTCGGCGTGGTCTACGTCCGCTGGGGCAAGGCGTCGAAGGGTTCTACTCCCAAGCGCCGCAGCGTTCTGACGGTCTTCCCGTGGTCGGTGAAGGTGATCGAGCAATGGCTCGGCAGCTATCGCGCGGTGTTCGACACCGCTGCGAAGAGTGATGCCCTCTGGCCGAGTGAGCGGTCGCCGCGTCTGGACATGGGGGCTTTGGGGGACCGGTTCGCCGCCTACCGGGATGCGTTGGGGCTGCCGCAGGAGCTGACGTTGCACTGCTTGCGCCACTCCTACGTGACGCACCTGATCGAGGCCGGCTACGACCCGTTGTTCGTCCAGCAGCAGGTGGGGCACTCCTACGCGTCCACCACCGCGCTCTACACCTCCGTGTCGTCGGACTTTCGCACCCGCACGCTGCGCAAAGTCCTGGACGGCACGATCGGCCGAGCGATCAGCACTGCGACCGGGGAAGGACCGCGATGATCAGGCGACTCGGCTACCACTGGCACCTGCGACGGATCATGGCCGCGCACAACATCTGGAAGACCACCGAGCTCATTCCCCTCCTGCGCGAGCGAGGCATCAACCTGTCCACCGCGCAGGTCTACCGCCTGGTCACCGACCGGCCCGAGCGCCTCTCTCTGCCGGTCCTGGCCGCGCTCTGCGACATCCTCGCCTGTTCGCCCGCCGACCTGATCGAACCGTATGTCGAAGCAGACCGGCGCAAGCGCACAGCCGGTGAGGCGGCCGTCATCGAGATCAATACCGACTTCCGTCCCGAGCGGGCTCGCATCATCGAGGACTGACCATGCCCGCACCCCGGAAGTACACCTCTGACCCGAGCAGACACCCATCCTGTGTGCGTTGCGGCTCCTGCTACCCCGCCAGTCGGCACTGGCCTGAGGGCATCGTCTGTTTCTACTGCGTGCGCGCGGCGCGCAACCGCCAGGGAACCTGCGCTGCCTGCGGTCACGAGGGCATCCTCCCGGGGCTCGACACCGAAGCGCGTCCCCTCTGCGTCCGCTGCTGCGATGTGCCGCTCGACGTGCGAGCGTGAGCGCGAACCGGCAGAGGCCCACGAGCGGCATGATCAAAGCATGACAGAGCGGGAGTTCGATGTAGAAGCCTTCCTCGCCCAGCCGCTCACCGCGCGGGTGGCGACCGCTGGGCCGACCGTGCGGCCGACGTGGTTCCTCTGAGAGGAAGGGGCCTTCTGGATTCTGACCGGCCCCTGGGCAAGGCTGCTGAGCCGCGTCCGGACCGACCCCGCGATCACCCTCGTCGTTGATGTGTGTGATGTCGGAACGGGTCTGGTCAGGCAGGTAATCGCCCGCGGGCAGGCCGAGATCCTGCCGTTCGACGTGCCTCGGGGCCGACGCAAGCTCAACCGGTATCTCGGGGCGGACGACGCGAAGTGGGACAACAGCTTCCGGCACTATCTGCTCGACGACCCGGCCGAACACGGAACCGTCTGGCTGCGGTTGCGACCGGACTCCCTGGTCGCGAAGGACCTCAGCTACTCCGCCTGAGGAAGCCCACAACACCTCCCACCGCACGGTCCGCGCCCGAGTCGAGCACGTCTCGGCCCGCATGGAGACCTGGAAGATCCTCCGCGACTGTCGCCCGAAGGGCGACGGCGTCCACCGCGCAGTCCGCGGCATCACCCGCCTCCACGACCTCGCCCCGACCGGGGAGGGGAGCCATGCCCACAACTGATGAGGAGCGCGGCTGAGATCAATTGCGGGACACGCATGAAGAGTTGACGGATTCACGCGTGGCTCAAGCGGTGGACATGTCACTCAGTGTGTTTTCATGTGCAGCATGAAAACGAGGCGTCGATGAGTACCACTCGATTCTCCGCGTTCGTCGGGGTCGTCTGCGCGGCCGTTCTCTGTGTCGGCTGCGGCTCGCAGGCGGAGGTGCAGCCGAAGGCCGCCGCGCCGACCGCCGACAGCCCGTCGCCGTCGGCACCCGCGGTGCCGACCGCCGACCCGCACGTGGTGCCGGGTTCGGTCCTGAAGACCTATCTGCCGACGAACCGCACCCTGCCCGAGGGGTGGAAGGTTTCCACCGTGTTCGAGGAGCACGACAGCGGCCCGAAGCCGGTGCCGCCGTCCGCCGATCCCAGCCCGACGGTGAACTTCGGCTGCGACCAGCTGGTCCGGAGCGGTACGGAGGCGGCCCTCGGCGGCTGGGGCGCGTACGCCAACCTGGGGGTCACCGACCCGTCCGCCCATGAGGTCGGGATCATGGTGCGCGCCTACTCCACCGGACAGGCGTCGGAGGTGTTCGGCCGGCTGAGGTCGCTGGAAGGTGTCTGCGGAACGACCTACGAGCCCAATTCGGCGGGGCTGTTGAACAACCCGGTCACGATCACCGTCAGCGCCGTCGACGGTGTCGGGGACGAGGGCGTGCGCGTCACGATCGACCGGAAGGCGTACGTCGGCCTGGATCTCGTCGTCATGCGAGTCGGTGACCGGCTGCTGTCCGTGACCTCCGACAACGACGGCGGGAAGTTCGCCGACGTCATGGCACTGACGAAGGCCATCGCACCCCGGGTGAAGTGAACCGCGTTCCAGCGCGCCTTCCAGGACGGGGACGACGATGCCGCGCAGCGCCCGCAGTCCCCGGGTGCGCCCGGCACGCAGCTTCCGGACCCGCGCCACCCACTGCACGCTCTGCACCAGTTGGGGGGGGCCACGCTGATCGCGACGGTGACGGCGACACCCAGCTCGTACAGTGCGCCGGGCAGCACGCGCAGGGCCCGCTTCGGGTTGACGAGGGTGTTCGCGGCGCCGATGCAGCACAGCATGCAGGCCAGCCGGAGCCCGTCGGTGGCCGACGACAGCACGGCCTCCAGCGACACCGGCCCGCCGAGCCGCTGCCCGCGGAGCCGCCCGAGCCCACGGGGGTCCCGTACGTCGTCGTCCGGAAGGCATGGTTCGGGTCAGCAGAGTGGTGTTCGCGGGTCGCCGCTGCGATTGACGACCGCAGCGGAGGCGCGCACTTGGACTGGCGCGCGGTCCCGATCGTCATCCACTGGTTCGAGAAGTCGTTGTAGAGCTCCAGGTGAAGCTCCCCCTTTGACCTGGACAGCCTGATACTGGGACGGAAGGTCCCGGAGGAAGCAGTCACAGGTAGTGAGCAAGAAGAGCAATATGAGCAAGCGGTACACGGCGGAGTTCAAGCGGGATGCCGTCGCGCTGGCGCTGTCGTCGGACAAGACGGTCACCGAGGTCGCCCGGGACCTGGGGGTGAGCCCGGAGGGTCTGCAGTAGTCGGGGTCGTTTGCGGGCGAGGAGTTTGCCGGCGGTGACCCATCCGATGCCTGGCTGGTCACGGAGTAGGTGCCACGCTTTGTGTGCCGGTGAACCGGGAGCCAGGTCGGCTTCCGTGGCGTCGGCCATGTCCATGTCCCGGGGAATGGCACGAAGCAGTGTGGAAAGTTGTGTCCCGGCGTGGCCTTCCAGGAGATCCAGTGCGGCAGCCGTGGGAACGGTGACTGACAGGGTTTGCACTGCGATGAGGTCCTCAGCAGTTATCGCGTCGGCGACTGCTGGGTGGTCACCTCCACCGCCCAGAGCCTCGAATCGGCTTCCTGTGAACGCAGCGGCCCCTGGATGTCGGTCCATGCCGAAGTAGCGGCGCAGGTCCGCGACGGAGCCCGCGTCGGTGATGAGGGCATGGAGCCGTTCCGCAAAAGGATGGGGAAGATCGGGCAAGGACACCAGCGGCTCCAGGTCAGGCAGGTCGGCAGGCAGTACTCGGAGCTACTTCATCTCTTTCGCATCGATCGCATTGGGTAAACGCTGGTTTTGGTCAGCAGCGAGGCGTCACCATGAGGGGATGACCGCGACGAACGGCATGCAGCGAGCACCAGCTATCAGCCTGTCCAAGGTGCAAGAGCGTGCGCCCGACCTGGTCAGCCTGTACAAGGTCGCGGGCGACAGTATCCGCGGGCATGGGCTGGAGGGCGTGCGGGCCGCGGTGTACCTCGTGCTGGACCGGTCCGGGTCGATGCGGCCCTACTACCGGGACGGGACCATGCAGCATCTGGCCGAGCAGGTCCTGTCGCTGTCGGCTCATCTCGACGACGACGGGATCGTGCCGGTGGTGTTTTTCTCCACGGATGTCGACGGGTCCACTGACCTGACGCTCGGCGGGCACCGTGGCCGCATCAACAAGCTGCACGAGAACCTCGGTCATATGGGGCGCACGAACTACCACTGGGCCATGGACGAGGTCATCGACCACTACATGGAGTCCGGCAGCCTCTCGCCCGCCCTGGTCATCTTCCAGACCGACGGCGGGCCCACCAGCAAGCTCGCCGAACGGGCAGCCGAGCGCGCGGAGCAGCTGGCGGCGATCGACCCGGACTGGAACTGCCCATGGCGGCTGGACTGGCAACGCCACTACAAGGTGCTCGCGGACCTGGTCGACGCCGACGGCCACCTGCCCGACATCGCACCCGGCGTGCTATTCGACGGCGACGACATCGGACGATGGCTCACGCGGCAACGCGAACCTCACACCTGGGCACAGCTCCTGCCCGAACAGCAGGAACGACTGACCAAGCTGGGCGTACAGCCCACTGAAGCACCGTATCCCGCCTCAGCGGCCAAGGGCGCGGCCAAGCAGCGCCCGAGCAAGGCACAGCAGGCATTCCAACGCGGCCTGGCAGCCCTCACGCAGTGGGTCGAACGGGAAGGCTCGGACCGACCGGTACCCCGGAAGGCGGTGGAGACCTTGCCCGACGGGACCGAGACCAAGCTCGGCATCTGGTACAGCAACACCAAGACCCGCCGCGACAAACTCACCCCCGAACAACTCAACGCACTCGCCGCCCTCGGACTGAAGTGGGCCGCGGCCTGACGCCGCGGCGGCCGCGGCCGGGCGGCTGGCTGCGAGTGATGCCGGAGCGCACCAGCTGCGAGAGGACCTCAACATCATTGATGCTCCGCGCGGCGCCGGCCGGACCGCGCTGGTCACGGCGGCACACCGGCGGCTGCGGCCTCGGTCGCAACGCGCCGTCCGCCGTCGCTCCGCCCGCCACGCACCGGCCGCTACCCCGCCCGCCGGACGCCGCCTGCCGCTCGCCACCCGTGCTCGCTGGTCGCCAATCGCTGAGGCTGACGGCTGACCGACGGTCGCCCGCCCCCGACTGGCAGCCCCCACCCCCGAACACTATGAACACAACGATCAGAGCGTGGTCCCCGGCCGTCCCCCTCGCTAGCATCGCCGCCGACGGCGCGACGCGGCGCCGATGAGGACGAGGAGCAGCGTCTTGGAGACGACGAGAACGCGCGCACTGATCCACAGAGCGAGCCGGCGCCGGAGTACGGGAGTGCTCGCCTCCCTGGCCGCGGTTGCGGCCGCGCTGGCCGGCGCTCCTCTCGCGCAGGCGGGCACGGTGCCGCCGGCGGCCGTGGCGTGTCCGGCCGAACTCGGCACGAAGACCACGTGTTACACCGGCCAGGACGCCAACGGCGCGGCCTACGCCATCGCCGTCCCCAAGGACTGGAACGGCTCCCTGGTCGTACACGCCCACGGCGGCCCCGATCTCGGCGCCGGCTCCGACCCGCAGCGCAGTGTCGACGACCTGGCCCGCTGGTCGGTGATGGTCGACCAGGGGTACGCGTGGGCCGGTTCGTCGTACCGCAGGGGCGGCTACGGAACGCGGATGGCCGCGGAGGACACCGAGAACGTACGCCAGCTGTTCGTCGAGCGGTTCGGCAAGCCGAAGCGGACGTATGTGCACGGCCAGTCCTGGGGCGGGGACGTCGCCGCCAAGGTCGTCGAGACGTACGGACGCAAGAACGGCCCCTACGCCGGGGCGCTGCTCACCAGCGGCGTGCTGGGCGGCGGGTCCCGGGGCTACGACTACCGGGTGGACCTGCGCGTCGTCTACCAGTACTACTGCCACAACCACCCCCGCCCGACCGAACCCCAGTACCCGCTCTGGCAGGGGCTGCGCGCCGACTCGACGATGACCACGGCGGGGCTGCGCTCCCGACTGCAGGAGTGCACGGGCTACGCCTCGCCTCCCGAGGAGCGCACCGCGCTGCAGCAGCGCAACCTCGACGACATCCTGGCCGTCACGCGTCTGCCCGAGCGCACGCTGGAGTCGCATCTGCGGTTCGCGACCTTCACGTTCCGGGACATCGTCCGGGACCGGCTCGGCGGCCGTAATCCGTTCTCCAACAACGGTGTGTGGTACTCGGGTTCGCACGACGACAAGGCACTCAACGCCGGAGTCGAGCGGTTCTCCGCCGACCCGACCGCCGCACGTGATCTGTCCTACGACAGCGATCTCACCGGCAAGGTCTCGATCCCGGTACTCACTCTGCACGCGATCGACGACCCGACGGCGTTCGTGGAGCACGAGGCGGCCTACCGGGCCACGCTCCAGGGCGCCCACCGGGACCAGTATCTCGTGCAGTCCTTCACCGACGAGCACGAGCACAGCGAGCTGAGCAAATCAGAGTACGCCAACTCCATCACGTCGCTCGACAGTTGGGTGCGCACCGGCCGGAAGCCGACGCCTCGGTCGCTCGCGGACTCGTGCGGCGCCTTCGACCGGACGTACGGGACGGGCTGTTTCTACGAACCCGGCTTCCACCCCTCCGCCTACGCCACACGCGTACGTCCGCGGCCGGGCGGGCTGCACTGGCCCGCGATAACGGCCGCGCAGGAGAAGGCGTGGAGCAGGATCGACGGGGTCGGCATCACGCCCTGAGCGACCTACGAAACCCGCGGGACCTGCGGAGCCTGCGAAACCCGCGGGACCCGCCGAACAAGCGAGACTCGCGGAACACTCGTCCGTCTTGCCTTGGCCGCGGTAGCTGTCGGTGGCCCGGTTGACCGCGATACCGGGGATATAGACGAGCTCCTGGCCGTGGTTGACCCGCAGG
>NZ_JBHVFF010000327.1:0-8861 GCF_042801895.1 Streptomyces sp. NPDC057543
GGCCCCCGCCGGGGGCCCGCACACGGCCCGTACCACCGGTCCGCGCACCCGCACACCGCTTCCTGTACGTCATGTCGCCGTTACCGGCCATTCAGAAGGGCTTGCGACCCTCTCAGGATGCAGCCAGTCGTGCCGACCCCCCGCAACGGGAGAGACCCCGGTGGAGACGACAAGGGCCGTGGAGACGGTGGCAGTGCCAACCCCACGGACCGCGCGTTTCCCGCGATCTCCGTAGCCTCCGGCGCGCCCTCGGAGCCCCTGACGCGGAAGAATGGGTTCATGAGCCAGCAGCCCAGCTCCGAGGTCCCGGCCCAGTCACCCGTACAGCCGTCCGTCGGCTCGCTCGCCGCGCAGCGGCCGCGCGCCGTCGCCGCCGCGGCGACCAACGGCGCCGCGCTGTCCACCCGGGCCGACCTCGATCCCGACATCGACGCCGACGTCGACGCGTACGAACCCGACGTCGACGGCGACGAACTGCCGCACGGCCGTTTCCTGGACCGGGAACGCAGTTGGCTCGCATTCAACGAACGAGTGCTCGAACTGGCCGAAGATCCGGCGACCCCCCTCCTCGAACGGGCTAATTTCCTCGCCATCTTCGCCTCCAACCTGGACGAGTTCTTCATGGTCCGGGTGGCCGGGCTGAAGCGCCGTATCGCCACCGGGGTCGCCACCCGCTCCGCCTCCGGGCTCCAGCCCCGCGAAGTCCTCGACCTGATCTGGACCCGCTCGCGCGAGCTCATGGCCCGGCACGCCGCCTGCTACCAGCAGGACGTCGCCCCTGCCCTGTCCGACGAGGGCATCCAGCTGATCCGCTGGCCCGAACTGACCGAGAAGGAGCAGGCCCGCCTGTTCACCTTCTTCCGGCAGCGCGTCTTCCCCGTGCTGACCCCCCTCGCCGTCGACCCGGCGCACCCCTTCCCGTACATCTCCGGCCTCTCGCTCAACCTCGCCGTCGTCGTACGCAACCCGGTCAGCGGCCACCGCCACTTCGCCCGGGTCAAGGTGCCGCCGCTGCTGACCCGCTTCCTGGAGGCGTCGCCGCAGCGGTACGTGCCCATAGAGGATGTCATCGCCGCCCACCTCGAAGAGCTCTTCCCGGGCATGGAGGTCCTCGCCCACCACACGTTCCGGGTCACCAGGAACGAGGACCTGGAGGTCGAGGAGGACGACGCCGAGAACCTCCTCCAGGCCCTGGAGAAGGAGCTCATGCGGCGCCGCTTCGGCCCGCCGGTCCGCCTGGAGGTCGAGGAGTCGATCGACCCGTACGTGCTGGACCTGCTGGTACGCGAGCTCAAGGTGTCCGACGCCGAGGTCTACCCGCTGCCCGGACCGCTCGACCTCACCGGGCTCTTCGGCATAGCGTCCCTGGACCGACCCGAGCTGAAGTACCCCAAGTTCATCGCGGGCACCCATCGCGATCTCGCGGAGGTCGAATCCGCCGCCGCGCCCGACATCTTCGCCGCGCTGCGCGAACGCGACGTGCTCCTGCACCACCCGTACGACTCGTTCTCCACCTCCGTGCAGGCGTTCCTGGAGCAGGCCGCCTCCGACCCCGACGTACTCGCCATCAAGCAGACCCTGTACCGGACTTCGGGCGAATCCCCGATAGTGGAAGCCCTGGTCGACGCCGCCGAATCCGGCAAGCAGGTCCTCGTACTCGTCGAGATCAAGGCCCGCTTCGACGAGCAGGCCAACATCAAGTGGGCGCGCAAGCTGGAGGAGTCCGGCTGCCATGTGGTCTACGGCCTCGTCGGCCTCAAGACCCACTGCAAGCTCTCGCTCGTCGTCCGCCAGGAGGGCGACACGCTGCGCCGCTACTCGCACGTCGGCACCGGCAACTACCACCCCAAGACGGCCCGGCTGTACGAGGACCTCGGCCTGCTGACCGCCGACCCACAGGTCGGCGCGGACCTCTCCGACCTCTTCAACCGGCTCTCCGGCTACTCCCGCCGCGAGACCTACCGCCGCCTCCTGGTCGCCCCGAAGTCCCTGCGCGACGGGCTGATCGCCCGGATCAACAAGGAGATCACGCACCAGCGGGCCGGGCGGGCCGCCTACGTCCGCATCAAGGTCAACTCGATGGTCGACGAGGCGATCGTCGACGCCTGCTACCGGGCCGCGATGGCAGGCGTGCCGGTGGACATCTGGGTACGCGGCATCTGCGCGATCCGCCCCGGCGTCCCGGGCCTCTCCGAGAACGTCCGGGTCCGCTCGATACTGGGCCGCTTCCTCGAACACTCCCGGGTCTTCGCGTTCGGCAACGGCGGCGAACCCGAAGTGTGGTTCGGCAGCGCCGACATGATGCACCGCAACCTCGACCGCCGGATCGAAGCACTGGTCCGGGTCACCGACCCCGCCCATCGCGCCGCGCTCAACCGTCTCCTGGAGACCGGTATGGCCGACACCACCTCCTCCTGGCACCTCGGTCCCGACGGGAACTGGACCCGGCACGCCACGGACACGGACGGCCAACCGCTGCGGCACGTACAGGAAATGCTCATTGACGCCCGGAGGCGCCGGCGTGCGACGCCATGACCACCAGACGACGCAGGCGGACCTTACGGCAGGGGCGGTACTCGCGCCCTACCTCCAGGAACAGGCCGCCGAATTCCTGCGCAGCCTGCGCCTGCACCGCGAGAACAGCACCCCCACGGACGCCGGGAGCCACGCCGCCGAGGAGGCCGCCGGTGCGCTGCGCCGCTCGTCCCGCCGGATCGGCGGCACGCTGCACACCTTCCGGGCGGCCCTGGACACGGCCTGGGCCGAGCAGCTCCGCGCCGAACTGGCCTGGCTCTCCGGCACCCTGGCCCGGGAACACGCCTACGCGACGCGGCTGAACCGGCTCCTCGAAGCGCTGCACAACCTGTCCGGCACCTCGCTGCCCGCCGCCCGCACGGCATCGGGGTCCGGTACCGGTTCCGCCGGTGACAAGGAGCGCGCCGTCCTCGGCGTCGGCGCGGCCCGGGCCGGCGCGCTGCTGGAACGGCAGCTGACCCTCGCCCGGACCCGCGCCCACTCGGCGGCGCTCCAGGCGCTCGGCTCCTCCCGCTTCCACGCGGTGGCCGACGCGGTCGCGCTGCTCGCCTCCGAGGTCCCGCTCGCCTCGGCAGCCACGGCTCCGGCCGAGGAGATGCTGCACGACCCCGCCGACCGGGCCGAACAACAGCTGCTCGGCGCGGTGGCCGCGCTCCCGTCGGACAAGGCGGTCGAGCCGTACAACGAGGCGCAGGACGCGCCCTGGCACCGGACCCGGCTGCTGCTGCGCCTGCACCGGTACGCCCACGAGGTGGTACGGGGCGCCTCCGATCCGGTCCTGGCCGTGCCGGGGCACGCCCTCGATCTGCACCGGGACGCGGCGGAGGCGGCCGCGGCGGCGGCATCGGCGGCCCGCACGCCCCGGATCGCGCCCGCGACCGCGTACGCCCTGGGGGTGCTCCACGCCGATCAGCGGCACGCGGTGGAGGCGGCGCGCAACGGGTTCCGGGAGAGCTGGCCGTACACGAACGCGGCGGTGATCGCACCATGAACAGGACATACGCGAACCGGACGGTGATCGCACCATGAGCGGCGAGCCCGCCCCGGGTCCCGTGCTCGCCGCGGGGTGTGTGCTGTGGCGCCGGGCCGCGTACTCCGGCGAGCTGGAGGTCTGCCTGGTCCACAGGCCTCGCTACGACGACTGGTCGCATCCGAAGGGCAAGCTGAAGCGCGGCGAGTCCGCGCTGGACTGCGCCCGGCGCGAGGTGCTGGAGGAGACCGGCCACCACTGCGCGCCCGGCGCCGCGCTCCCCACGATCCGGTACGCCGTGAACGGGCGTCCCAAGGAGGTCGCCTACTGGGCGGCCGAGGCGACCGGCGGCGCCTTCGTGCCGAACGCGGAGGTGGACCGGGTGAGCTGGCTCTCCCCGGCGGCGGCCCGGACCCTCCTCACCCGGCCCCACGACCGGGACGTGCTGGACGCCCTGCTCGCCTGCCCACCGGGCACACCATCGAGCCCGTCGGGCGATTGAGGACCTGGGGCATCTCGTTCGGATCACGCCGGGCTCGCGTGCCCCGGCGCCGCACCTCGCCGCGTCGTCCTCAGTCTTCCCCGAGCTCTCGGCTCCGCTCGAGCAGGGGAGACCCCAGCGCCTCCGCCATGACTCCCTCCTCCACCTTGCGATGCACGACACCACGGTGACATCGGCCACTCCGCGGCGGGCCGCTCCCTGATCCGGCCTGATCCGAACGAAAGACCCTGGCCCTCGCCGAACCTGCGCAGCAGAACCGCACCGCCCAGCACGGTTCACCTTCCGTTCACCCGCCCCCGTAAACCGCTTCACCTGTACTGCGTAACTTCGGCGGTGCACGGTGCACGGCGCCAATGCCGGAGCACCCACCACAACGCACGCCGTCGTAGAACGAAGACACCTCGGCGGCTCCTGGAAGGAACACCCGAAAGTGAAGCTTCAGCGCAAGAACCGGCTTCGTGCCACCGCGCTCGGTGCCCTCGCCGTCTCCGGCGCCCTGGTCCTCACGGCGTGCGGTTCGGACAACAACAGCGGCGAGGGGACCACCGGCGGCAACGGCAGCAAGACGAGCGCCGCGTCGAACATCAAGTGCGACGACGCCAAGGGCCAGCTGCTCGCCTCCGGCTCCAGCGCGCAGAAGAACGCCATGGACCTCTGGGCCAAGAACTACATGGCCGGCTGCTCGGGCGTCGAGATCAACTACAAGTCGTCCTCCTCCGGTGAGGGCATCATCGCCTTCAACCAGGGCACGGTCGGCTTCGCCGGTTCCGACTCGGCGCTGAAGCCCGAAGAGGTCGCCGACTCGAAGAAGATCTGCAAGGGCGGCCAGGGCATCGACCTCCCGATGGTCGGCGGACCGATCGCCATCGGCTACCACCTGGAAGGCGTCGACAACCTCACGCTGGACGCCCCCACCCTCGCCAAGATCTTCGACACCAAGATCAAGAAGTGGAACGACCCGGCGATCGCCAAGCTCAACAGCGGAGTCAAGCTTCCGGACAAGGCCATCCAGCCCTTCCACCGCTCCGAGGACTCCGGCACCACCCAGAACCTCGGCAAGTACCTGGGCGCCGCCGCCCCGAAGGACTGGAAGTACGAGGCCGAGAAGAAGTGGCCGGCCCCCGGTGGCCAGGCCGCGTCCAACTCCTCCGGTGTCGCCGCCCAGGTGAAGCAGGTAGACGGCGCGATCGGCTACTTCGAGCTCAGCTACGCCACCTCGCAGTCGATCTCCACCGTCGACATCAACACCGGTGGCTCCACCCCGGTCAAGGCCACCCCGGAGAACGCCTCCAAGGCCATCGCCGCCGCCAAGATCAAGGGCACCGGCAAGGACCTGGCGCTCGACCTCGACTACACCACCAAGGCCGAGGGCGCCTACCCGATCGTCCTGGTGACGTACGAGGTCGTCTGCGACACGGGCAACAAGGCGGAGACCCTGCCCACGGTCAAGTCCTTCCTGAACTACACCGCCAGTGACGAGGGCCAGAAGCTCCTCACCGAGGCCGGTTACGCGCCGATCCCGGCCGAGATCAACAGCAAGGTCCGCGAGACCATCGCCTCCCTCTCGTAACCGGGACGCTGGACCGGGCCGCGTGGCCGGGGGGCACGCAGCCCGAAGCACGTAAGCACCACCGTCACCACCACAAGCAACACCAGTAACACCAGCAACATCCGCGTCACAAAGCGGGCCGGTCCGGCGCACCCCTCCGGGCCGGCCCGCAACCACCCATCCGGTGCACCGCCGCCAGGGGAGCCACGCCGCTCCCCCACACAGACCGGAAAGACCATGGCTTCCACCACACCGATAGACACGCCACCGCCGCCACCGGTGGTGCACAAGCGCGCCAGGCCCAGGACCGGGCGCGCGGGCGACAAGGTCTTCCTGGGCCTCTCCAGGGGCTCGGGCATCCTGCTGCTCGTGATCATGGCGTCGATCGCCGTGTTCCTCACCTACCGCGCCGCGCTCGCCGTCTCCAAGGACCAGGGCAACTTCTTCACCACCTTCGACTGGAACCCGGCCGGCAATCCGCCGGTCTTCGGCATCGCGGTCCTCCTCTTCGGCACGGTCGTCAGCTCGATCATCGCGATGGCCATCGCCGTCCCGGTCGCTGTCGGCATCGCGCTGTTCATCTCGCACTACGCGCCGCGCAAGCTGGCCGCGCCCCTCGCGTACGTCGTCGATCTGCTCGCCGCCGTGCCGAGCATCGTGTACGGCATCTGGGGCGCCCTCTTCCTCGTCCCGTACCTGGAGGGCCTGAACCTCTGGCTCGACCAGTTCTTCGGCTGGACGTACCTCTTCGAGAAGACCGAGGTCGGCGTCGCCCGCTCGCTCTTCACCGTCGGCATCCTGCTCGCGATCATGATCCTGCCGATCGTGACCAGTGTCAGCCGCGAAGTCTTCCTCCAGGTCCCGAGGACGAACGAGGAGGCCGCCCTCGCCCTCGGCGCCACCCGCTGGGAGGTCATCCGTCTCTCGGTGCTCCCCTTCGGCCGCTCCGGCGTGATCTCCGCGTCGATGCTGGGCCTGGGCCGGGCGCTCGGCGAGACGATGGCCGTCGCCACGGTCCTGTCGCCGAGCTTCATCATCTCCGGGCATCTGCTCAATCCGGGCGGCGGAACGTTCGCCCAGAACATCGCCGCGAAGTTCGACGAGGCCGACCAGTTCGGGCGGGACGCCCTGATCGCCTCCGGCCTCGTCCTCTTCGTCCTCACCCTGCTGGTCAACGGCGCGGCCCGGCTCATCATCGCCCGCCGCAAGGAGTACTCGGGGGCCAACGCATGAGCCAGGCAGCCAACACCGGCATCCAGGAACGCCCCACCCCGACGGCGCCCGCAGGCGGGACGAGCCTCAGCAGCCGCGCCCTTCCCCGCTGGGCCCCCTTCGGCTTCGCGGCCATCGCCCTCGCGCTGGGCGTGGGCATCGGCGCGGCGGCGGGCTGGCGCAGCCACACCCAGTGGGGGCTGTTCTCCGCCCTGCTCTTCGTCGTCATCTCGTACGTCACGACGACGGTCGTCGAGAACCAGCGCCAGGCCAAGGACCGGCTCGCCACCAGCATCGTCTGGGTGTGCTTCCTGCTGGCCGTCGTGCCGCTCGCCTCGCTCCTGTGGACGACGATCAGCCGGGGCGCGGAGCGCCTGGACGGGTACTTCCTGACCCACTCGATGGCCGGCGTGCTCGGCTCCGAGCCGACCGGCGGTGTCTATCACGCACTGATCGGCACGCTGGAGCAGGTCGGCATCGCCACTCTGATCTCCGCCCCCATCGGCATGCTGACCGCCGTCTACCTGGTGGAGTACGGCAAGGGTGCCCTGGCGAAGACCGTGACCTTCTTCGTCGACGTCATGACGGGCATCCCGTCCATCGTCGCCGGTCTCTTCATCCTCTCGATCATGCTGATGACGAAGACCGACCCGTCCGGTCTGATGGGCGCGCTGGCGCTCACGATCCTGATGATCCCGGTCGTGGTCCGCTCCACGGAGGAGATGCTCAAGCTCGTCCCGAACGAGCTTCGCGAGGCATCGCTCGCGCTCGGCGTCCCGAAGTGGCGCACCATCCTGAAGGTGGTCCTCCCGACCGCGATCGGCGGCATCACCACCGGTGTGATGCTCGCGATCGCCCGCATCGCCGGTGAGACGGCGCCGATCATGCTGCTGGTCTTCGGCAGCCAGATGATCAACGCCAACCCCTTCCAAGGCGCGCAGTCCTCGCTCCCCTTCTACATCTGGGAGCAGTACAAGGTCGGCACCGATCAGTCGTACGACCGTGCCTGGGCCGCCGCTCTGGTCCTGATCGCCTTCGTCATGATCCTCAATCTGGTGGCCCGCGGCATCGCCCGCTGGAAGGCCCCGAAGACCGGCCGCTGACCGCGGCACGAAAGAAGCAGTGATTCAGATGGCCAAGCGCATCGACGTCAGCGGCCTGTCCGCCTACTACGGCTCCCACCTCGCCATCGAGGACATCTCGATGACCGTGGAGCCCCGCTCCGTGACCGCCTTCATCGGCCCGTCCGGCTGCGGCAAGTCCACCTTCCTGCGCACCCTGAACCGCATGCACGAGGTCACCCCCGGCGGCCGCGTCGAGGGCAAGGTGCTGCTGGACGACGAGAACCTGTACGGGCCGAACGTCGACCCGGTCACCGTGCGCCGCACGGTCGGCATGGTCTTCCAGCGGCCGAACCCGTTCCCGACCATGTCGATCTTCGACAACGTCGCGGCGGGCCTCAGGCTGAACGGCTCTTACAAGAAGAACCAGCTGTCGGACATCGTCGAGAAGTCCCTGCGCGGTGCCAACCTCTGGAACGAGGTGAAGGACCGGCTGAACAAGCCCGGCTCCGGTCTGTCCGGCGGCCAGCAGCAGCGCCTGTGCATCGCCCGCGCGATCGCCGTCGAGCCCGACGTGCTGCTGATGGACGAGCCGTGCTCCGCCCTGGACCCGATCTCCACCCTCGCCATCGAGGACCTGATCGGCGAGCTGAAGGAGCGCTTCACGATCGTCATCGTGACGCACAACATGCAGCAGGCGGCCCGCGTCTCGGACCGCACGGCGTTCTTCAACCTCGCGGCGGTCGGCAAGCCCGGCAAGCTCGTGGAGATCGACGAGACGGAGCGCATCTTCTCCAACCCGTCCGTCCAGGCCACCGAGGACTACATCTCGGGACGCTTCGGATAGTCACCCGGCAACGGGGCTGACGTGGGCCTGGGAGTGGGTGGTTACGCCCGGTGGTGGGTTTCCACCGGCGAACCGCCTCACCCCTCCGGCGAACCGGCCTCGTCCCCAGACGGCCTTGGGGTGCTGCATGGCGGTGCCACCGCAAGGCGAAGGGGCCGCCCCCACTCCCGCATATGGAGTGGGGG
>NZ_JBHVFF010000328.1:0-8831 GCF_042801895.1 Streptomyces sp. NPDC057543
CTCAGAGAGAGATCGGATTCACCGGCAGCCCCCTGTGAGAACAGGGGGCTGCCACCTTGTCAGGCGGTGGCCGGGGGAAGGGCACCCGTTCACTCCCGTACGGTCCAACCGCCTGCGGTCGCCGACATCCGCCGTGCCCCGTGCGCGGTTCAGCGCGGCGGCCTCAGCGCGGCGTACGTTCCCGCGCCCGCTGCCAGCAGCATCACGCAGCCCGTGAAGATCAGGCCGGCCGGGCGCAGTCCGAGCCAGGTGGCCATGGCGCCGACTCCGACCACCGGAAGCGAGATCCCGGCATAGGCGACGACGAAGAACGCCGAAATGGTGCCGCCACGATGCCGCGCCGGGGCCGCGCCGCTGACCAGGGTGAGCGCCGCGCGAAAGGCCAGTCCCTGGCCGGTGCCGCCGCACAGCGCGCCGAGGACGAGCAGGGGCAGGGATTCGGTGATCAGCGATGACGCCACCAGCAGCAGGCCCACGACGAGGATGCCGCACCCCACGGGAAGCGCGAGGCGCGCGCCGACCCGTGGCGTCAAGGACTGCCCGACGGTCGAAGCGAGGAACACGGAGAACACCACCGCGCCGGAGACGGCCAGGTTGTGCACACCCAGGGTCCGCGCGGCAAAGCTCGGCGCCACCGCCGTGAACAGCCCGAGCAGCGAGAAGCCCGCGAACGCTGCCAGGGAGGTGGGCGTGAACACACCTTTCATTTCCGGAGGTACGGAGACCCCCTGCGGCTTCGGACGCGGCCACCGCTTCGGCTCCGGCACGGTCTCCGGCAGGAGCCAGGTGATCCCGGCGGCGGCGCCCACCAGCCCCAGGTGGACCCAGAACGGCAGCACCAACGGCCCGGGCGTGTACTGCGCGAGGAGGCCGGAGAGCAGCGGACCGCAGCCCAGACCGCCCATGTTCGCCGCAGTGGCGGCGAAACCGGCACGCGCCTTCTGCCCGGGTCCCGCAAGTTCGATGACGGCCGCCGTCGCCGCGCCGCTCAGCAGCCCGGCCGCGCAGCCGGACAGCAGCCGCCCCACGAAGAGCAGAGGAAGGCCGTTCTGCAGGAGAAAGCATCCCGCGCTCGCGGCCGACAGGGCCATGGCACCCAGGAGCACAGGTCTGCGGCCGGCCTCGTCGGAGTAGTTGCCCGCCACCAGGAGCACGGTGATCACCGCGACGGCGTACACGGCGAAGACCACCGTCACCATCAGCTCGGAGAACCCGATCTGCTCCTGGTAGAGCCCGTACAAGGGTGTGGGCAGGGTGGTTCCGGCCATCCCGACGGCGAACACCGCGGCGGCGGCCAGGTAGCCCGGCCGCCGGCGAACGTGTGGATTCATCAGTCCCAGAGTTTGTACGTCACGACCCGGTCCGTCTGTGCCGGCGTGCTGTCCGTGTAGACGAGCTGCAGCCGGGTGAAGTGCTGGAGTTCCGGATGTTTCTGCCAGCTCTGCGGGCGGTCGAGCCGCACATCGACCGGGTAGGTGTGGAACTTGCCTGCGGCGCAATAGGGCTGACAGTCATTCACCGCGTCCAGTCCGCTGCCCACGGCGGACGTCGGTCCCCAGTGGGTCCAACGCAGCGTGATGAGGCGGTTGTTGCCGTCCCCGCAGGCGATCAGGAAGTCACCGGGGCGTACTTGTGAATTCGAGAAACAGTCGACGGCCACCGCGCGAGCAGGCGAGGCCGGACGTGCGGAAGCGGATGTCGGTACCGCTGCCGCCGCGAGCGCCGCGGCAGCACACAGCATGACCGCTGTTCTGATTCTGTCTCGTTGCATGTCGGCTCCCCAGCTGCCTCTCTCCGAGTCCGAGCGGCCTTCCCGTCGCACCGGACCCGCCCTGTGTGCCGAGGCCTGCGCGTCAGCAGCAGTCGTCGGTGGCGGTGCCCTTCCTCCAGCGGTCTGTCCTGAATCGACAGTACGACCGTGTCCAGGTATGCACCACCCGTGCGGGTATCCGCCACGTGAAGCAGGAGGGATTCAGTTGCCCGAGCCGGAGCCGACCGCGTTGTGCCGGACGGGCAGGTCAAGCGTCATGTACGTACTGGGCGAATCCTCGGACGAGAAGCCCCGGACCGTGACGAGGCCGATGTGCCCCGTACTCCTGGTGACGCAGACCTGCCGCCCCTGCGAGAGCTTCTTCAGATGGACGGTCCGGGATTCTCCGTCGTCGGCAGCTCCGGGCTCCGGCGGGCAGGAACTGCCCGGGCGCACCGGGTCGAGGTTGCGTCCTTACGGGCCGGCTCCCAGGTCTCGCGTTCGGGCGCGGAGAAAAGTGATGGACAGAGATCGTACGAGCGACAGACTGGTCCCATGACCCGATCGGACCTCAAAGCAGATCTTCACCTATACCTTCAGGATGCTCGCGATGCCCTGTTGTGGAAGCTTGAGGGGCTGTCGGAATACGACATCCGCCGCCCCATGACTCCCACCGGAACCAACCTATTGGGACTGGTCAAGCACATGACCGGCGCCGAGGCGATGTACTTCGGCGAGACCTTCGGGCGGCCGTTCGACGCGCCGCCGCTCTGGATCGTCGGCAATGCCGAGCGGAACTCCGACATGTGGGCGACCGCAGACGAGTCGCGTGAGCAGATCGTGAAGATGTATCGCCAGGCGTGGGCCCACTCGGACGAGACCATCGAGTCGTTGCCCCTCGACGCGGTCGGCCGAGTGGCCTGGGGAGAACGCAGCGAGGTGACGCTCCACCGGACTCTCGTCCACATGATCGCCGAGACGGATCGCCATGCCGGGCATGCCGACATCGTCCGGGAGCTCATCGACAACGTCGTCGGACTGCGGACCGGAAGCGACTGCATGGCGCCCGGCGATTCGGCGTGGTGGGAGAGCCACCGCAGCCGGCTGGAGCGCGTGGCCCGGGAGGCGGACGGACGCGCTTAGGGCGTCTCGTTCGGATCGTGCTGGGCTCGCGTCCCCCGGTGCCGCGCCTCGCCGCGTTGCACGGCATTGGGCACCGCGCGCCCTGTCCGGCCTGATCCGCAGGACAGGCCCTGGATCCGGGCGGCTGCGTCACACTGATGGTCCCGTCACCGTACGAGCGAGGCGACCGATGGCATTGCGGTTCAGCGCCACCAACCCCGAACACCCCGCGCTCCTCCTCGAACTGCCCTGGCACCTGCCGCTCGAGGAGTGGCCGGAGAAACACCTGGTGACGCTGCCCCGCGGCATCTCCCGCCACGTCGTGCGCTACGCCAGGGCCGGGTCCGACGTGGTGGCGATCAAGGAGCTTGCCGAGCGCCCGGCGGTACGCGAGTACGAACTGCTGCGCACCCTTGCCCGGCTCGGCATACCCGCCGTGGACCCACTCGCCGTGGTCACCGGGCGTACCGGCAGCGACGGGGCGCCCCTGGAGCCAATGCTGATCACCCGTCACCTCAACGGGTCCCTGCCCTACCGCTCGATGTTCGAGACGACCATGCGCCCGACCACGGTGCACCGCCTCATGGACGCACTCGCCGTACTGCTCGTCCGATTGCACCTGGCCGGATTCGCCTGGGGCGACTGCTCACTGTCGAACACGCTCTTCCGCCGGGACGCAGGGGCCTACGCCGCCTACCTCGTGGACGCGGAGACCGGCGAGGCGCACAGCCGGCTCAGCGAAGGACAGCGTGCATACGACATCGACCTGGCCCGGGTGAACATCGGCGGAGAGATGCTCGACCTGGAGGCCTCCGGCGCGCTCCATCCGTCGGTGGACCCGATCGCGTTCGGCACGGAGATCTGCCGGCGGTACGAGGAGCTGTGGAAAGAGCTCACCCGTACCTCGGTCTATCCGGCCGGCAAGTACCACTACATCGAACGGCGCGTGCGCAGGCTCAATGATCTCGGCTTCGACGTCGCCGAGATGCAGATCGTCAACTCTGCGGACGGCGACACGATCACATTCGTCCCGAAGGTCGTCGACGCGGGCCATCATCAACGCCAGCTGTTGCGGCTCACGGGGCTCGACGCCGAGGAGAACCAGGCCCGCCGGCTCCTCAACGACCTCGAGAGCTGGATGGCGACACAGGAGGACTACGCGCCGGGCGACCCGCTCGGCGCCCGGGCGGAGGTGCTGGCCCACCGTTGGGTCCGCGAGGTGTTCAGGCCCACGGTGCGTGCCGTACCGCAGGACCTCCGCAGCTCCATGGACCCGGCCGAGCTCTATCACGAGCTGTTGGAACACCGGTGGTACATGTCCGAGCGCGCACAGGGGGACATCGGCCTTCAGGCGACCGTGGCGGACTACGTCGCCACGGTCCTTCTCCGTCCCGCCACCGAAGTGCCCCCGGGAAGCGGTTCTCCGTCACCCGAGTGACCCCGTACCGGGCCGGGCCCCGCGCTGCACGGACTCGCTTCGTAGCGGCCGGACCCGCCCCGCCGTGACACGCCGCATCCCTGCCCGTCGGCCGTCGCACAGCGCGTCGCGCGGGTCGCCCGGTGTGTGGGCAAGGTGTACAAAGAGGGCATGACCGGACGGGACGGCCGCCGACGCTCGGTTCTCAGGATGCGAACTGTCGCAGGTCAGGTCTTTCTCCTGCAGGTGGCGATCGTCGTGTTGCTCGTGGCCGCCGCGGTGGCCACGCTCGTACTGCAGTCCCGGGCCGACAGCGTAAGAGAAGCCCGTAACCGTTCGATCGCTGTCGCCCAGGCCTTTGCCAGCTCGCCGGGGATCGAGGCGGCACTGAAGAGCCCCGACCCGACCGCGGTCCTCCAGCCACTGGCCGAGCGGGCCCGGAAGCTCACCGGCGTCGATTTCGTCGTCGTGCTCAACCGCGCCGGAATCCGCTACACCCACCCCCTGCCCGACCGGATCGGGAAGAAGTTCGTCGGCAACCTGAAGCCCGCGCTGAACGGCGGAATCGTTGTCGAGGAAGTCACCGGGACCATCGGACCCCTCGTTCAGGCGGTGGTACCCGTCACCGGTCATGACGGCCGCGTGGTGGGTCTGGTCTCCGCCGGGATCACCATCAAACGCGTGAGCGGCGTCGTCGAGCAGCAGTTCCCTCTGCTGTTCGGCTCCGCCGCGGGAATCCTGATGCTCACCACGGCCGGGACGGCGCTGGTGAGCAGACGGCTGCGCCGCCAGACGCACGGCCTCGGCCCCGCCGAGATGACCCGGATGTACGAGCATCACGACGCCGTCCTGCACGTGGTGCGCGAGGGCGTCCTCATCGTCAGCGGCGACGGCCGGCTGCTGCTCGCCAATGACGAGGCCCGTCGGCTGCTCGGCCTGCCGGCGGACGTGGAGGGGCGCGTGGTCACCGAGCTCGCGCTCGACCCGGTCACCACGGAGTTGCTGGTCTCGGGAAAGGCGGTGACCGACGAGGTGCTTCCGGTCGGCGAGCGCCTGCTCGCTGTCAACCAGCGGTCGACCGACCGGGACGGCGGCCCGCCCGGCAGCGTGACGACCCTGCGCGACACCACCGAACTCCAGGCGGTCACCGGCAGGGCCGACGTGGCGCGCGGACGACTGAGTCTGCTGTATCAGGCCGGCACCGAGATCGGCACCACGCTCGACGTGGTGCGTACCTGCGAGGAACTGGCGGAGTTCGCGACCGCCCGCTTCGCCGACTTCGCCACCGTCGATGTGATGCAGGCGGTCCTGCGCGGTGAGGAGCCCACGCGCGCGGGCCCGGACACCGAGTGGCGTCGTACCGCCGTCAGAGGCGTTCGGGACGACTCGGTGCTCCACCCCGTCGGTTCGCTGCTCCGCTTCCCGCCGACCACGCCCATGGGGGCCGGCCTGCGCACGGGGGAGGCGGTCCTCGACGCGGATCTGGCGGCCCTTTCCGGGTGGCAGCGGCAGGATCCCGCGAGAGCCCGGGAGTTCCTCGCGTACGGAATCCACTCGTTGATCGCGGTTCCACTGCGCGCCCGCGGCGCGATCCTGGGCGTTGTCCTGTTCTGGCGCGCCGGGGAGTCCGAGCCGTTCGAGGACGAGGACAGGGCGCTCGCGGAGGAAATGGTCGCCCGGGCCGCGGTGAGCGTCGACAACGCCCGCCGCTACGCACGCGAGCATGCCATGGCCGTGACCCTGCAACGCAGCCTGCTGCCGCGCGGCGTCCCCGACCAGACCGCCATCGATGTCGCCTACCGGTACCTGCCCGCACAGGCCGGTCTGGGCGGTGTCGGCGGGGACTGGTTCGACATCATCCCGCTGCCCGGCGCCCGCGTCGCGCTCGTCGTGGGCGATGTCGTCGGCCACGGACTGCACGCCGCCGCGACCATGGGGCGCCTGCGCACGGCGGTCCACAACTTCTCCACCCTGGACTTGTCGCCGGGTGAACTCCTGTGGCACCTCGACGAACTGGTCGCCCAGATCGACCAGGACGAGGCCGTCGACAGCGCCGACGCGGAAGTCGCCGGCGCCACCTGCCTCTACGCGATCTACGATCCGGTGTCCGGGCGCTGCACCATGGCGCGGGCCGGCCACCTCCAGCCCGTGGTCGTCCACCCGGACGGCACCTCGGAATTCGCCGACGTGCCCGGCGGCCCGCCGCTGGGGCTCGGTGGCCTGACCTTCGAGAGCTTCGAAACGCAGTTGCCCGAGGACAGCCGGCTCGTGCTCTACACGGACGGTCTCGTCGAGGACCGGCACCGGGACATCGACGAGGGCCTGTCCCTGCTCGTCCGGACGCTCGGCGAGAACGCCGACCGGACTCCGGAGGAGACCTGCGACGCGGTCCTGCGCACCCTCGTGCCCGATCTCGCCCGCGACGACATCGCGCTGCTCGTCGCCCGTACCCGCAGACTGGACGCCGCGGACGTCGTTCAGATGGACGTTCCCAGCGACCCGTCGTCGGTGTCCCGGGTGCGGGCCGAGGTGTCCCGCAAACTTGCC
This sequence comes from Streptomyces sp. NPDC057543, assembly GCF_042801895.1. Lineage (NCBI taxonomy): Bacteria > Bacillati > Actinomycetota > Actinomycetes > Kitasatosporales > Streptomycetaceae > Streptomyces > Streptomyces sp. NPDC057543. Next base: position 6,837 of record NZ_JBHVFF010000328.1, read on the forward strand.
GAATGGGATCTGGTGGAAGAGGCGTTCACCACGGAACTGATCCTCAGTGAACTGGTCACCAACGCCATTCGCTACGCCGCCGGCCCCATCGGGGTGCGGCTGCTCCGCGACCGCTCCCTGATCTGCGAGGTCTCCGACCACAGCAGCACCTCGCCCCATCTGCGGCAGGCGGCCACCACGGACGAGGGGGGCCGGGGACTGTTCCTCGTCGCCCAGTTCGCCGACCGGTGGGGAACCCGCTACACGGACCACGGCAAGGTCATCTGGACCGAGCAGGCACTGCCGACCGACACACTGCCGGGCGGCCCCCCGAGTCTGTGACCAGGCCCGGCCACAGTCCGTGTGGCGGTCCCGGCTGCCGGTCCGGGGCGCCGAACCTCGCGTACGAGAGCGTTCACGTGAGCGCGAGAGCGAGCACCGCCCGGTCGTCGTCCGCTCCGGCCGACCACGCCTCCCTGTCCGCCCTGATGAAGCACACGAGATCCTCGGGATCCGGAGTCCTGCCGCCGCCGTCGAAGTGATCCGTCAGCCGGGCCGTCAACCGATAGAACTCCCCCCCCCCGCGTTCCGCAGAGCACCGCACACGGAGAGTGGAGAACGGGCCGTCAGGGCGTCGGCGACATGTTCCGGGCCGCGTCATCGAACCGCGGTGTCACGGGTGAAATTGTGATGCCACCCATAGGAGCTGGGTCACATCCTAAGGACAGTAGTAGGCCGGAGGTTGCCAACAAGGCGAATAAACGCCATGGAATATGGCATTTCGGACATTTCTCCGTAGTTGGGTAGTACGTCACATAATTGCGCTCCGTCCTTTCCGTCGCTAACCATGGCTGTCGTTGCGTGGAGCAGTGGTCGGGCCCGGCGGATTCGCCGGACCGTCGCTCAAACCCGCAGCAGCGGGGTTCGGCTCCGCAAGCCGCCGCAACCGAGACCGGTCGGCAACACCCAAGACGTCCCCATTGGAGAGTCCCTTCCGTATGACCACGTACACGCAGATCCGCACCAGCCGCATCGCCCGCCTCCGCACGCTGACCGTCGCCGGTATCGCCACCGTGGGTGCCGCAGCAGCAGCCCTCACCCTGACGTCGACATCCGCGCAGGCCGCCGAGGTGGCACCGGCGACGGTGGGCGCCTCCGTGGTCAAGGTTTCGGCGGACGGTGGCCAGGGCGGCACGGGATACGCCAACAACCTCGACGGCTGGATCAAGGAGTCGCTGGCCATCATGAAGGCCAAGGGCATCCCCGGCACCTACGAGGGGCTGCACCGCAACATCATGCGCGAGTCGGGCGGCAACCCCGGCGCTCAGAACAACTGGGACGTCAACGCGAAGAACGGTGTGCCGTCCAAGGGGCTGCTCCAGGTCATCCAGCCGACCTTCAACGCTTACCACGTCGGTGGCACCGCGAACGACCTGACCAACCCGGTCGCCAACATCACCGCGGCCGCCAACTACGCGGCCGACCGCTACGGGTCGATCGACAACGTCAACTCCGCCTACTGAGTTGTAGACCCGGCGCCCGCTTCGCGAGCCAGGACCGGCATGGTCGGCACACACCGACCATGCCGGTCCTTCGGCATCCCCGGCGGTTCGCCCGATGAACGGCCGGTGCCGTGGGTTCGTGAAGGTGTGGGCCGTCAGCGCCGCGGGGGGCAGGTTCTGCCGCACGGCGCGAGGCGCGCCGGAGCGGCCCGTACGATTTCGGCCGCACCGCCGCCGATCGGTTCCAGCAGGATCTCGGCCGCGCGCGCCTGAAATCGACGACCAGGCGGTCTGGCTCGACGACGGTACGGTCGCTTACGCACTCCCCGGCGCGGCCGGCCGGGCAGCATCTGGACCGTGTCCGCAGACGGCACCGGGGCACCCCGCGTGGCTGTGTCGGGCGGCTCGTCGCCGGTGGGCGGTCGGCTGAGCGGGGCGGCCGTGACTCGGTGGTGGGCGGATCAGGCTCCGGTGCCGGGGCGGGACCCGGTGGCGGCCCGGCGCAGTTCTTCGC
>NZ_JBHVFF010000329.1:0-8746 GCF_042801895.1 Streptomyces sp. NPDC057543
GTCATGGCCGTTGCTGTCCCTTGAGCGGCCATGACACCGCATGCCGCCCCCGCGGTGCCCGCCCAATGTGGTGGGGGGTGAATCGGGCCGTGTCACTTGCCCGTCGGTGGGCGGCGGCCCGGGCGGTGATGGTCCTGGGGTCCGCGATTCTCAGCGGTGCGAACCGTCGTGGTGCTCCAGGCTGTCCCAGTAGGTGTGTCCGTGGTTCTCGGCCCAGCGGATCTGGTCGAGGACCCACTGGCGACGGTCTTCGTCGATCCGTGCCTGGTAGCCGTAGCGGTTGTCGTGCCGGATCCAGTGGCGGCCTCCATCGCGATCCTGCTTCCAGTGGCCACGGCCGTCGCTGCCCCGGCCACCGAGTGCGCTGTGCCGGTCCCTGCTGTGGTTGTCGTGCCGGTCCTCGTTGTGGTGGTCGGCGATTCGGACGGTGGATACGGCGCCCGGCTGGGTGCTGCTCGGGTGCGTCGCCGCCGAGGCGGTGCCGCCGGTGGCGAGAAGCCCGGCTGCGGCGATGGCGGTCGAGGTGATCGCGACGACAGTCCGACGAACAGTCCTGCTTGTCATGATTTCCTCTCTTTCTCCACCCTGCGATGCGAATGGGTGAGTTAGTGCTTGTTTGCCTTGCTGACATTGAAGACACTAACCCCGAATGGTTGAACGATGAACTACCTCGTGGGTGAGGTCCACCACGCGCCGAAGAGCCGTTGCGTCGGAATATTCGCGCGAAACCCGATGTTGCGAGCCGGTTCCCGGGCGGCAGTCGAGGGTCTTCTCACCACGCGCCACTGGGCTTTGTCCGCTTTGACGGACAACTGAATCAGGAGGGGCCGATCCCCCGGAAAGGCGGCCGGAGTTCACGGCCGAGATCGTCGGCCTGCGCAACGCGGTGACCGGTCCGTCGGCCAAGCATCCCTGTCCTGGTGGTCCGCGGCTCCGCCCCAGTCCTATGCCGAAGTTGTGCGCCGCCGCATCACCCGGCCCGGCCACGCCACGCCCTGGGGTGCGGTGACTTGGGCAAGCAGGAAGCGGGACCGTGAAACTCTGCGGGTGCCGGCATCGGCGGGATCGTCGGCGCGGGGGCCCTGCCACAGCAGGGCGGGCCCGATCCTGCGGCGTAGCGCCCCGGCTGCGCTGGTCGGGCATGGGTACGGGTCGAGCTGGAGCGGGTGGCCGTCGTGCGGCAGCAGGTAGACGAACCCGGCGCCGCCGAGATCGCCGACGATGGTGTCCCGCCATCCGGGCAGCAGCGTGCCAAAGGTGGCATGACGAGCCCCTTGAGAGCAGCGGCTACCCGGCGCAACTGCTGCTGTGGCTCGACCCCCGGACTTCAGACGGCGCAGATATCGCCCAACTCAAAGAGGAATTCCCACAAGACCCGGTCCCCCTCGCTCTCCAGCCGGAGCAGTGGGGCCTGGTGAAGCTCCTGCGCGCAGCGTCTGGAATCTTCTCCATCCATCTCGGCGACGAAGGCCGCGTCGCGGTACGTCAGCTGAAGAACCGCCAGAAAAAACCGGGCGGCGCGACTCCGGCATACGATCGATACCTTCCTGCGCTGGCTCTACGACACCGCCGGCAACCAGTGCCCCGTCAACCCGACGCTCTTAAGGCCCGGGAGAGGGCGGCGTCCACGGACGGCCTGGTCGTCTCCACCCGCGCCCGCTTCGGGTTCACGGCAGCCGCGGGCACGACCGACGACGCCCGGATCCGCGACATCACCCAGGCCCTGCCGCCCCAGTGGGCCGACCGCCTCTTCACCGCCCACGAACAGGGCGCCACCGAGCGGCAGCTCCAGCAGATCGCGGCCGACGGCCTCGCGCAGATGTATTTCCGCGCCGACAACAGCCGCGCGCACGGTCTCGGGGTGGAGTTCACCGACGTGGAACGGCTCGACATCGAGCTGTGATCACCCGCCCGTGACAAGGGGCTTTGAACCACTGTGACTGCGCGCCACAGTTGGCCATTCAGTGCTCCGGTTGGCCACCATGACGCTCGGTGGCAACGGTGGGCTGCGACGGGCCGGCACCGCGTCGGCAGGATGTCCGCCCCGTCCGGCGAGGCTGTCGGCGATCCGTAAGCGATGTGTCGGTGGCCGCTGAAACCGTGGGTGTCGAGCCGTCCTGTGGGGCAGCCGCAGCCGCCTTCAACAGCAAGGGAGCCCGCCGCCATGTCGTCCACGTCCTCCACCCCGCCCTGGGATGTCCAACGGCTGCCGCGTGCCGATGGCAGCGTCTTCCTGGTCACCGGCGGCAACGCCGGCATCGGGTACTTCGTCGCGGAGCAGTTGTCCGCCACCGGAGCCACTGTCGTACTGGGCAGCCGGAATCACGCGAAGGCCGAAGTGGCCACGGCCTCGATCCGCTCGCGTGTCCCTGGCGCGCGGGTGCGGGCCGTGCGGCTGGACCTCGCCGACCTCTCGTCGCTCAGAACAGCGGTGGAATCACTGGATGTGGAATACCTCGACGCGGTGGTCCACAACGCCGGCGTCGCGCTCGACGCCCCGCCGCGCCGGGAGACCGGGGACGGTCACGAGCTCATGTTCGGCACGAACCACCTCGGACACTTCGCGCTGACCCACTGGCTGATGCCGCTGCTGTCGGCCGCACCGGCGGCCCGCATCGTGACCACGGGCAGCTTCGCGGCGAAGTCCGAGCGGCTCGACCTCGACGACCTGCAGTCCCGGAAGGACTATCGGCCCAAGCGCACCTACGGGCGCTCCAAGCTGGCGCAGATGTACTTTGGCCTCGAACTCGACCGCCGCCTGCGCGCCGTCGGAAGTACGGTGGCAAGCGTGGTGGTCCATCCCGGCGGCGCGCTGGACTCCCTGACCCCGTCACGACCGCCGGTCCATGTGCGGACCGCTGGTGCGCGGCTCCGCGGTGCACCAGCCGCCCTCCTCGTCCAGGGCAAGCACGCCGGTGCATGGCCCGCGGTCCGAGCGGTGCTGGACCCCTCCGCGCGCGGAGGGCAGCTGTGGGGACCGCGTGTCTTCAGCCTGCGCGGCAAGCCCCAACGTGAACGGGCGTGGAACCACCTCACCGACACCTCCGTAGCGGCGCGGTTGTGGGACGCCAGCCGTGACCTGACCGGCGTCGACCTCGCCACCATCCCCGGATAGCCCCAAACACGCACTGACCAACAAGCGTGCTCAGGCTGGCCAACCATGGCGCCAAGTCACAACCGCGTGCCGGTTCGGAACCCCTTGTCACATGCCGCCCAGTCGGCCGGCGGCGGCCTGCCGGTCGGCCACCTGCTTCCTGGCCTGCTGCAAGTCCTCGTACGTCGCGGCGTGCAGCGTCTCCAAGGACAGGGCGGCCAGACCTCGTATACGAGGTCCGGCCGCCCTGTTTCGATTTCGGCACACCGATGCGGACTCAGGAGATGTTCACGCTCGTGGCTCGTCGTCGCGATCTTCGTTGCGGGACTGTCGAGGACGGGCGAGATCCGGAGAGCAGGGCCCTTCTCAGCTATGTGTCGGTGGTCCGGCAGGCCGAGGCGCGGGCAGTGTCGGCGCTGCGGGATAGGTCGCACAAACAGCCTCGGGACGCTGCGTCCGCACGGAGGACACCTGGTCGGCTGTGAGGCGCTGTGCGTAGATGTCCAGGGCGGCGAGAGTCGTGCCGGACGCGCCGTAGAGCATCCGCGAGCGGGGCAGCGTCAGTTCACTGGTGACGGTGCCGACGCGCTCACCGTCGAGATACAGCGTGACGGCCGAACCGTCGCTGGTGAGAGCGAAGTCGGCCCACTGCCCTGACCCGAGGCCACGACCAAAGCTCTGGGTCACATCGTTCCAGCGCACGGTGACGTCGGTCGGGCTCAGGGTGACCCGGTTCGTGGAGTCGACCTGGCCGAGCAGAGTCACCGTTCCGCTCACCTTGACGGTGCCGGTGACCGACCAGGGTCCGGTCAGGTTGGAGGCCCCGAGCCAGTAGCCGCCGGAGTCGATGACCTTCACCTGGCCCTTGTCCGGGTCGGTGGCTGAGCGCGTCGAGACGAACAGCGGGGTCATCCCGCTGAGGTCGCAGCGGTCGATGATTCCGCGTCGGTTGTTCGACGTGTGCGCGTCATAGGTGCCACGGGGGAACTCCGGATCCATGACGTACTGGTGGATCGGTCGGGCGTTCGTGGTGGCGTTGGGCTTCAGGAAGCCCGTGTATCCCGGTGCGGTACCGATGGTCTGCATGGTGGCCTCGTATGCCGCGTACTCCGTCTGGGTGCGCGGGCGGGTGTTCCACTGCCGGTCTGCGACCCGACCTCTCGGCATGATCGACAGCGACTCGAGCCACTGGCCTTCAGCCCAGCCCAAGTCGTCACCCCAGACGTGCATGCCCCACCCGAGGATCTTCGGGTCGGTGGGTGTGGTCCACGTCTGGGCGATGCGCTGCTGGTCGGGGCGGCCTGAACGGGCCGGCACCAGGTAGAGGAAGCTGCCGTCAGCGACGATCTTGTCGTAGGGCTTCAGGTGGGCGGCGGTTCCACTGCCGGTCCAGTCCATGACCACGACGTTGGTGTCGAGCGGGATGTTGCGCGCCGACGCCTCGGAGCCGTTGTAGACCACCGAGGTGCGGCCCTTGGCTCGAACGTGGTCATTCACCTCATTGATGAACTCCATCTCGACATCGGCCGTCGTGGCGTACTTGCCGTTCGAGTTGGCCACGTAGTCCCGCAGAGCGGGGCAGTTGTTCATGTTCGGGGGCATCTCGTCACCACCTAGGTGGACCCATGGCGAGGAGAACCAGGGGAGGAACTCATCGAGCATCTCCTGGGAGACCTTGAGGGCCTTCGGGTTCATGAGGTTGAACGTGAAGTCGTCGGTCAGGTGGCTGTAGCTGTAGCCCTGGCAGGTGTTCTGCGGAGTTGCGCCCGTGTCGCGCTCACCGAACCCCGGTTCGACCTCACGCGGGCCGTCTGCCATGCCGACGTGGAAGTAGGCCGACTTGGGTGAGACGTGGGCCGGCAGCTCGAAACCTGGAACGAGGGTCACGTTGTTCTCCCGGGCGATCCGGTCGAGACTCTCGATGTCAGCCCGGTCGTAGCTGAAGCCTGGCTCGGCCAGACCGGGGTACTTGGGGCTGTTGAGCCGGAAACCCTCGGCGTCATCGACGTGAAGCACCAGGTAGTTCTGTTTGAGGTACCCCATCTGCCGGATGACGTCGGCTACGGCGCGAGGCTCCCAGTACTCACGGGACACGTCGATCGTGTTCATGCGCACGGTGGTGTTGGCGCGGTCAGTGAGGACACCGGTGGGCAGGGTGCGTTGGTCGGCGCTCCCGACCAGCAGCTGGATCAGGCTGCGCGACCCGTAATAGATGCCACTGGCCGTGGGCGCGGTGAGCCGCACCGTCCGACCGATCTCCAGTCGGTACCCCTCGGGGCCGACCTCGGGTGCGAGAGTCGCATCGAGGGCCACCTGGATGCCGTTGTCGTTCGCACTGTTCGCTTGGGTGAGGGGCAAGCGGACACCCGTGCGGGCCTCGATGTCTCGAGCGGCATACCGTGCGACCTCGCGCAGCGGCCGGGTCGACACAATGGGGTCGGATTCTTTCGTCATGCCTGAGACAACGGTCCAGCGGCCGGCAGTGGCCGGATCGATCACGACCCTGGTCGTGTTCGCCAGGGTGAGCTTCCCCCCTGCGGGCTCCCAGTTCTGCGGAACCGGCAGCAGGGTCGTGCGTGGGTCGACGACGTCGCTCTGGGCCTCCCCAGGCGTCGTCCGAACAGTAGGTTTCGCGCCTGCCTCACTCGCCATTGCGGGCGACACCAGCACCGAGCATGCCGTCAGGGCTGCGAGGCAGCCGGCGAGTCGCGATATTCGCAACCTCGCCGACCCCTGGTGACGAGGGACGGCACGACGACCAGATTTTGACATGATGCCTCCATCAACTGGTCTAGACCGGTAAAGAGTTGATGGGAGTGTGGCCCGTGCGAGCACCACGGTCAAGAGGGGGCAGCGTGCAGGACTGACGGGCGGGGGCCAGTGTGCAGGGCTGACAAGAGGGGCCGGCGTGCAGGACTGACACACCGCCCAATGAAGGTGTGCAAGCTGGGCAAGTCGTCAGCCCGGACCGCCGCGTGTCCGCGATGAAGTGGGGTGGGTGGCGATAGCTTGTGTGCCACCGGGCCCTGTCGGTCTGCGTCCCTCACAGGCGCAGTTCGGAAGGGCCCGGCTCCTTTGTGGACCAGGTGGGGCTGTTGTCCGTGCGGTAGGCCCGGATCCGGGGTTCAGGCACCGACCACAAAGAGTCGTGGGGTAGCACGGTGGGCCTTCGCGAACCACCCCGTGCTGCCGTTGCCGCGTTCGTCCTGGCCCCTGGCCTCCGTTCTGAAACCGTGATGACCAACACCATTGCGTCGGTGCAGCCGCGCCGACTACCTTCTGAACATGTTCACTGAACACGTTCAGGCAACTCGCGCCGAACGAAAACGGCGGACCACCACCCGCATCATCGAGGCCGCCGAAAGACTCTTCCAGGAGCGTGGCTTCCAGGACACAACGGTGCGGCAGATCGCGGCGGAGGCGGGTGTTTCCGTGGGTGCCGTCATGGCAGTGGGGGACAAGGAGTCCCTGTTGAGCCTTGTCTACGACCAAGCCATCGCCGCCCGCATCCCCGCGCCACCGGCGGCGGAGTCCGCAGCCTCCGCAGTCGACTACCTGGCCCATTACTTCGACCCGTTCCTCGATTTGTTCGCCGAGAACGACGAACTTGCGCGTTCGTACTTCCGGACCCTGACCCGAGGTCAACCCGAGAACGCGGCCCTCGGCGGGCTGCGCACGCTGACCGAGGAAAATCTCACCGCCGCGATGGTGAAGGCGGGAATACCCGCCCCCCGCGCCCGGCACGGTGCGCAGGTGATGTTCACCAGCTACTTGGGTGAGCTGATGTTGCTTGCCGCGGGATCCACCGACCGGCAGCAGGCGGCAACCGGGATCCGGCGCACCGCCGAATACGTCTCCGTATACGAAGAGAATGACCGATGACCCTCTCTGAACTCCCGTCTCCCGTCTGGCCAATCCTGATCCTGCTCGGGATACAGGCGGGCGACACCGCAATGATGCTCCGTCCACCGAGATTCATCGTCGACTGCCTGGACGCCGTACGGTTCCCGCGCGACTGGTGGTGGGCGCTGATCACCTTCAAGGCGGCCTCCGTAGTGGGGCTCATCGTCGGGCTCTGGGTGCCCGGCGTCGCCATGACGACCACTGCTGCGGTCGTTGTCTACTTCCTGGCGGCCGCCGCATCCCACATTCGCGCGCGAGCCCTGAACTCCACGTTCTGGGTCAACTGCCTGGGCATGCTACTGCTGTCCCTGGCTGTGCTCATGGTGAGCTTCGTGCGGTTGTAACTCACCACGGGCGCTGTCGTTGTGGCAGTGTCGGGATCGCCCTCGGGCACGAAGTCACAGAGGGTCCTCCATCAGTGGTTTTCGCGTTCGTCGCAGGTGGCCTGGGACCGGTAGGACTCGGTGCCGGTCTGGCGCGGGTGACTGGCACGGGAAGGGGGTCGATCTACGGGCGCGATCAGCTCTGTGAGGAGGTGAGGCGCGTGGCACGGGCGGTGAGATGGCGTCGTTCCGGTGCGCTGGTGGTGCGTCGGGCGGCGTCGAAGTAGGCGTCCGCCGCGGCGTGGTGCTCGCCGAGCAGCTCGAGGAGGTGCGCGCGGGTGGCGAGGAGCCGGTGATGGCGTGCCATCCGCCGGTCGGACTCCAGGGCGGCGAGCAGCTCCAACCCGGCGGCGGGGCCGTGCACCATGGCGACGGCGACCGCGCGGTTGAGGGTGACCATCGGGTTCGGCGTGACCTGTTCCAAAAGTCCGTACAGCGCGAGGATCTGCGGCCAGTCCGTGGCGTCGACATGCTCGGCCTCGTCATGGACGGCGGCAATCGCGGCCTGCAGCTGATACGGGCCGATCCGCCCCTGGGGCAGGGCCTGGCTGATCAGGTCGACTCCCTCGGCGATGAGCCGACGATCCCACTGGCCGCGGTCCTGCTCGGCCAGCGGCACCAGGTCGCCGCCGGGCCCGGTGCGGGCGGGCCGGCGCGCCTCGGTGAGCAGCATCAGCGCCAGCAGCCCGGCCGCTTCGCCGTCGTCGGGCAGCAGGCGGTGCAGCAGCCGGGTGAGCCGGAGTGCCTCGGCCGACAGGGCCGGTGCGGTCAGGTCGGCGCCGTCCGTGGTGGTGTACCCCTCGTTGAAGATCAAGTACAGCACTTGCAGCACCGCCCCAAGACGTTCGACGTGGTCGGCCGGCTCCGGCATGCGGAGCTGCATACCGGAGGCCTTGATGGTCTGCTTGGCCCGGCTGATGCGCTGGGCCATGGTCGCCTCGGGGACCAGGAAGGCCGCCGCGATCTGGGCGGTCGTCAGACCGCCGACCGCGCGCAGCGTCAGCGCGATCCGGCTGGGCTCGGACAGCGCCGGGTGGCAGCAGAGGAACAGCAGCGCGAGGGAGTCGTCCCGATCCGTGCCCGATGCGGCATCCGCGGCATGGCTGAGCAGCTCCGCCTGAGGGGTGGCCAGAGCGATCTGGTCCTCGCGACGCCGCCGGGCATGCTCGCTTCGCACCTGGTCGACCAGCCTGCGGGAGGCGACGGTGACCAGCCAGCCCCGCGGGTTGTCGGGCAGGCCCTCGGCCGGCCATTGAAGGGCGGCGGCGAGCAGCGCCTCCTGCACTGCGTCCTCACACGCGTCGAAGACGCCGTACCGGTGCACCAGCGCGCCGAGGACCTGCGGCGCCAACTCGCGCAGCAGGTC